>JALUWM010000074.1 GCA_027019465.1 Campylobacterales bacterium | reverse complement strand
GATATTTTACAAAATGGAAAGGTGTGGTATGAACGAACAAGCAGCTAAAGAGTGGTTAAAAAAAGCTTGGCATCATTTAAGTGGTGCAAAAATACTTTATAGTGTAAATCATTACACTGATGTTACTGCTGTTGAATTACATTATGCAGTTGAGAAAATGTTAAAAAGTTTTTTAGCTTATGAAAATAAAAAAATACCAAAAACTCATGAATTATTAGATATATATGCAAAAATTCAAGATAAAATAGATTTTAATAGTGATGAGAAAGAACTACTTATAACTATTACCGAGTATCATATTGAAGAATCATACCCTGCATTTGATAGGCAACTTCCTCTAAAAGAAGAGATAAAAGAAGTTTTAGATTTTAGTGAAGAGTTATTTGATAAAGTTTGTAATATCTTAGATATAGATAAAGGCGAATTGGTATGATAGTGTATTCCCAATACCTGACCCCATTATATTAATCGTTTCTCCTTTAAAATAGTCTCGGTGCATTTTCAATTACATCGATCGTAATGGATACGGCTTTTGGTCTGCCGGCATCAAAGTAATCAAAGTTCGTTTCATAGATAAAACTTAATTTGCTATGGGCATCTAACTCTAGGGCTTTTTGCAGATCTCTGGAGTAAGTTTTGTAATTTATTGCGTAGGAGCCGTTTTGAGCGTTTTTTTCGATTAGGTGGCGTGTTTGTTGTCTATTGGCTTTTGAGCACTTTTTCCACCTTTTTCGACGTAATGAAGCGTATTTCTCTTGCGTCGCCACTGTGCCTTTTTCTTTTATTTATTACTCTTTGACATTGATAGACTTAAACTTTCTAATTAAAAAAAGTGCTGAAGCCGCCGCAATAACTGCAAGTATTATTTGTAATCAATGTTGTTATGTCAGCCCTAAATAATACAAATAACAAAGGGTCTTCTACCAATGAATGTGCAATAAGTAAGAATACTCCAATAAATATTAAATTTTCTTTACTCATATTCTCTTTTTCTTTCAATAGAATCCCTGCCCCATAAGTTATACCCAATAGAGCACCCGACAATAAAACAAATAGGGTGTTTAACTTTTCTTTTTGGAATATCTTTTTTATTCCTTCCATTAAAAATATTAAAAATGTTATTAGTAAAATTACTTTAATGGATAATATTGATGCATCCTTAATAGAAATAGTTATCATTTCCATAAAATTATTATAGTGTGGTAAATTCATATTGTTTTGCTGCGAAACAGGGATTGTATCAAAGTTTTTTGATGAAAAAATTGAGAGTATTCCTACTGCTATAAATGCGAATATAAAACGCAAAAAAGTTGAGAACCATATAGGAAAACCTAGCTTTTTCATTATTGCATTTTCAATTGGCAAAGCATGAACAATTCCTAGAAATAATCCTAGTTTTGTCCACTCGTATGGAGTTAAGTTTAAAGGCGCTGCTAATGCAATTGCAGGATATAGCTCAAATAAAATTCCTGCAGTTATTGCAAATATAGTTTCCTCTGGGAGTCCTATAATTCCCGTAACAGGCTTAAAAATAAATGATACACTTTGTAGTACTCCTAGATATATTAGGGCATTAGACAGAATATAAAATGGGATGATTAGTTTAATAATTAACTAGTTTATTTTAATTGATTGGGATAAAATATTTTTCATCGTTCGCATCCTTTCTTAATTTTTATGATATAATATCATTATCATATCATAAAAATGAAGAAAAAAGGGGTGGCGATATGCTTAAAACCATTAACCTAACCATGGAAGAATCAAACTTTTTAAGAGAAAAAATAAAGATTTTCATTAAGCAAGGCAAAAGAAGCAATATAGAATCACTATATCAATATATTCCGAACAGAGTAAAGAAAAAGATTGATCTCTTTAAAGATGAATAACTTCATTCGTTGTTGATAAAAAATATACCTTTAGATGACAGTATCCCGCAAACTTCAAATAATTTTACTAATATTCCAAATACACCAATATCAGACACTTCAATATTATTACTCAACTTTCGCACATACATCCCAATAAATCCACAAACTTAAGTTGAGTATTAAAGCCCATAAATAGGCACTTTTAGATATAATTATGTTCCACAACATCATTATAAAAGGCTAAAT
>JALUWM010000073.1 GCA_027019465.1 Campylobacterales bacterium | reverse complement strand
TTGAACATCCAAATCTTTTTTATTCTCTTGATGTAGATAGGTTGTTTTAATTGATAATTTTTTTCTTTTCTTCTTTTTTTTCCTTGACAAATAAATATTAATAGATTATAATTTTGCTGTAAAAAAATTAGAGGAGGCCAAAATGGCGTGTGAAAAAGATACAAAAGAATTACAACAAAAAAATAAAACAACAAAAGAGGAGGTAAATAGTATGGAAGAAATCAAAACTCAAGAAGGTGTATTAATACTTAAACAAATGCCTGAATTTAAAGCTGAAGCTTATAATGCTGAGAGCGGGCACTATACAGAAGTTAGCAGTGAAGATTACAAAGGGAAATGGACTGTGGTATGTTTTTATCCAGCAGACTTTACATTCGTATGTCCTACTGAAATTGCGGCAATGAATGCAGCATATCCATTCTTAAAAGAACTTGGAGTAGAAGTTTTAGCAGTATCAACTGATACAAAATTTTCTCACAAAAGATTTGTAGAGACTGAACCTTTACTAAAAGACCTTAAATTGACAATCGCAGCAGATCCTACGACTGAACTTAGTAGAAAGTTCGGTGTATTAATTGAAGGAGCAGGATTAGCTCTTAGAGGTAGATTTTTAATCAATCCTGACGGACAAATTGTAGCCGAGGAAGTTCAAGCGCCGCCAGTTGGTAGAAGTGTAAAAGAATTTGTTAGACAAATTATAGCTCATCAACACGCGTATAAAACCGGAGAAGTTTGTCCTGCAAACTGGAGACCTGGTAAAAAAACACTTCCGGTTAATACAGACGCAGAACCAATGACTGGAAATGTAGGAGGATATGTAACTCTAGCAGATTTAATAGATGAAAATGATGTAAAAGAAATGGAAGAAATGGTAAAAGCTGTTAAAGCTTAATCTCTTCTTTTCTTTTTTTAAAGTTTATTTTGTAAGTTTTAAAAAAAGAAATATGAAAGGTTTTTATGAAAAATTTTAAAAATTTACTTGAAGATAGCAATCTCAAAACAACTCCTCAAAGGCTTGCTATTTTAAAAGAGCTTGATAATAAAGGTCATGCAAGTATAGAAGAAATTTATGAAACAATAAAAGAGATGTTTCCAAGTATCTCTTTAGCTACTATTTATAAAAATATAAATGCTCTAAAAGAAGAAGGAATTATTAGTGAAATTTGCCTTCACCAAAAACCCAAGTTTGAAATAGATAAATCCCCTCATGCTCATTTTATATGCAAAAAGTGTGGAAATGTTGAAGATATTCCTTTTAATGACATTATTAAAAATGATTTTAATCAAAAATATCCTGATAGTCAAAAAGAACTTTATATTTACGGAGTATGTAAGAAGTGTAAATAATCATTTAAACATATTCATACTAAACAGAGGAAGTAGCATTGCTGTAACAATAAATCCGATAACCCCGCCTACTATTATAATCAATACCGGTTCTATCATTGAGAGGATTGTGTTTATTTTAGATTCGTTTTCTTCAAAATATATTTCACTTATGTTTTTAAGTATTTCCCCAACTTCTCCTGTTTCTTCTGCAAGACTTAAAGCCTGTAAAAAACTTTTATCAAAATCAAATCCAGCTTTTTTTAGTGAGACAAAGAGTTTTTTACCTTCCACCACATCTTTTAGGGCATTTTGAAATATAAGTTTTATTTTTTCGTTTTCTATTGTGTTTATGGCAAGATTTACAGCTGTTATATAATTTACGCCGGAGTTTGTAAGGACATATATCAAATATGAGAATTTGCCGAGTTCTTTTGAAATAATGATTTTTTTTACCACAGGTATTTTCAAAGTCAGTGTATCAATAAAAAATCTGAATTTATATATTTTTTTGTATGACAAAATAAAAGCAGCTATTACACCAAAAAAAACAACTGATATTATTAAATAATGATTTTTAAAAAAGTTACTTACATTTATTACAAATTCTGTAATGGGAGGAAGCTTTTCGTGAAGGGAAGCAAAAACTTTTGTGATTTTTGGAACAACGGTGCTAAGCATAAAAGATATCATAATAAATGCCATTAATATAATAAAAGAAGGATATATTAAAGCCTGTTTTGTTTTGGAAAAAAGTTTGTCTTCATCTTTTAGGAATTTTGACATTTCTATTAATACAAGATAAAGTTTTCC
>JALUWM010000072.1 GCA_027019465.1 Campylobacterales bacterium | reverse complement strand
CAATTTCTGTTCCAAAAATTCCCTTTACTTCTACCTTCTTTTATCCCTTTCTCGAACGGGCTTAGTGTATTGTGAATTTTTATTTGAAATTTTCTTGAATTTAATTTTACATTAATGTTTGGAAAGGGTAAAGGGAGAAAAAATGATTATTTTTAAAATAATCTTTTAATAATTGATTTAAATCAAATTTTTTTTACTTAAATTGAATATTATTCCAAATATAAATTCATAATTTTTATGAAATAAAATTAAAAATAAGGAGTTCAAATGAAAAAAAGAATCATCTTAAGTGCTATAGCTATTGCAACAATAGGGAATTTTGCATATGCAAATACTAACACAGGGATTATTAAAAAAACAAACGGATATGTAAGAGTTGGTTATCAAAACGATACAAAAGGAAATATTAATTTAGCAATAGGTGGTAAATTACATACTGAAACAAAAAAATGGAATAATATATCAATAGGACTTAGTTTTTATACTACTCATATTATAGGTGGGCTTAATACTAAAGGTAATGGCTTTTATCCTTTTTTTAGTTCAGATAATCAATCCTATAGTATTTTAGGAGAAGCTTATATTAAAGGAGAATTCAAAAATACACTAGTCAAAATAGGTCGTCAGGAATTAAATACACCTTATGCCGATCCAGACGATCTTGGAATGATTCCAAATACTTTTGAAGCAGCACTGTTTCAAAATACTGACTTTCAAAATACTACTTTTACAGCGGTTTATATAAAAGATATGGCGGGGATTGATGCTGCTGTACCGGAAAGATTTACAGATACTGGAATGAGTAAAGGTGTTTATGCAGCAGGTATTGAATATAAAGGAATTAAAAATTTAGCTATTCAAGGCTGGTATTATAGTATTCGAGATAAAGCAGGAGACAGGTCTTTTACTTATTTTGAAGGAGCTTACAGTGGTGAAAAAGAAAATATTGAGTATGAAACAGCAGCACAATTTGCAACTCAAGAAGCATTAAAAAATGACACAGAAGGAAATGCAAAAATTTATGGTATTAAGGTTTCAGGCGGATATAAACCATCTGGTTTAATTCTAACATTGGCATATAATAAAGATAACGGAACAACAGCTGATAACGGATTTGGCGGTGGACCTTTTTATACTTCGGCAGAACATTTAAGCTTAGCAGATGCAGGAGCTGATGGAAAAGTATATGCTATTAGCGGAGAATGGGACACTTCTTCAGTAGGAATTAAAAATGTAACAATAGGGGCCGGATATTTTGGACTTAAAGATAAAAATAATAATAAAGCTTATGAAAAAGATGTTTCGATAAATTATAACTATAATGATAACTTAAGTTTAAGCGCTGTTTATTCTAATATTAATGACAATATTAATGGAAATGATTTTAAAAACATAAGAGCATTTGCTAATTATAAATTTTAACTCTTATTTTTCAATTCCTTTTTTTATAGGTACAAATTCACACTCTTCTATTTCTTCTTTTTTTCCATTTTTATAAAATTTAGTGATAATCTGTTTATCTTGGTTTTTAATAGGAGCTAAAATAAATCCTCCTTCTTTTATTTGATTTAATAAATTATTCTCAATATTATCAATATAAGCAGATAAAAGTATCCTGTCATATAGGGCAAAAGTTTTCCAGCCTAATCTTCCATCATCACATTTTACATTAATATTATATAAAGCTAACTTTTTAAATCTATCTTTTGCTATTTTAATAAGGTTACATAATCTATCTACTGTAAAAACACGCCTAACTATTTTAGATAAAATAGCTGCTTGATACCCACTTCCACAACCTATTTCCAAAATTGAATCTACATTTTCTAAATTTAGATAATGAGTCATTTTAGCAACGGTTAAAGGAGAAGAAATAGTAGAATCTTCTTTTAAAGGAATTGCGCTAATATCGTAAGCTTTATATTTAAAGCCGTCAGGAACAAATAATTTTCTATCTATTTCACAAAAAGCCTTATACTCTTTTGGCTCTAAAATAATCATATCAGCTAATTTATCAGCTAAAATTTTACTCATTTTATTCCTATATTAAGTTTTTTTCTAATTTTTCTGTTTTTTTCAAAATCTATTTTTGTTTCAAATTCAAAAATATTACTTTCTATTCCCTCACCCCATGCATCAAAACTACAAGAATATGCTTTTTCATCTGTACTGTTTACTGCAATAACCTGTGACTGGGTAGAAAGGCTAAGCGCTTTTAAAAGAGTTTTAAAATGCTCAATTCTCTCTTTTCCCCACATTGCAGGAACTACTATTAAATCAACTCCTTTGAATTTTTCCCAATATTCTATAAATCTAAGCTCAAAACAGATTAAATTAGCTACTTTAAACCCTTTCCATTCAAAAATATCAGGTTTAGTCCCAACTTCAAAATATCTGTTTTCATATCCAAAAAGGTTATATTTTGCCCTTTTTTTTATTAATCCGTTATCAAAAAAACAAAAATAATTTTTATTTTCTAAAATTATAGTTAAAGCAAAAGATTTATTAATTTTAGAAAGTTCTTTTATAGCAATTTCTCCAAATTTATTTACCTCATCGAAGTTTTCATAATCAAAGCCTGTAAGACAAACTTCCGGAAAAAGAGTAAAATCAGAAGAACAATTATTTAAAATATTTATAACTTCTTCTAAATTTTTTTGATAATTTTTTATTGTTTTAAAGTTTATTAATTTAATATCTAATTTTTCATTTTCAATTTTCAATTTATAATTATTCTCCATAAACTCTTTTATAAATTTTATCTACATTTCTTGTATAATAACTGTAATCAAAAAGTTCTCTTATCTGATCTTCACTTAGAAGTTTTGATAAATCTTCATCTTTAAGAAGATTTTCCAAAAAGAGACTTTCCCCTTTTTCATTAATAGGAGCTTTCCCCTGTTGCAATTCTTCCCATACTTTCATAGCATTTCTTTGAACAATTTTATAAGCATTTTCTCTACTAACACCTCTTTTAGGAAGTTCTAATAAAACTCTTTGAGAAAACACAAGTCCTCCTGTGAGATTTAGATTTTTCATCATATTTTTAGGATAAACTAATAGATTTGAGATAATATTATTAAGCCTATGAAGCATAAAATCTGTTGTAATAAACCCATCCGGAAGCCAAAATCTCTCAACTGAGCTGTGAGAAATATCTCTTTCATGCCATAAAGCCACATTTTCCATTGCAGGATTTACATAAGCTCTGATAACTCTTGCAAGACCTGTAATGTTTTCACTTAACACAGGATTTCTTTTATGAGGCATTGCGGAACTTCCTTTTTGTCCTTTAGAGAAAAATTCTTCTGCTTCATATACTTCTGTTCTTTGGAAATGTCTAATATTTACAGCTATTTTTTCAACTGTACTAGCTAAAAGTCCAAGGGCTGAAGCAAGTCTAGCGTATCTGTCTCTTTGGATAACCTGATTTGAAATAGGTGCTGGTTTAAGTTCTAAAAATTCACAAGTCAATTCTTCAAGCTCAATAGGTGCATGAGCAAAATTCCCCATAGCTCCGCTTACTTTTCCAACACTGATAACTTCTAAAGTTTCTTCAAGGTTTTTTAAATGTCTTTTCATTTCATCATACCAAATAGAAAGAACCAATCCAAAAGTTATAGGCTCTCCGTGAATTCCGTGGCTTCTTCCAACCATTAATGTATATTTATGTTCATAAGCTCTTTTTTTAATACTTTCCATTACTTTTTTAACATCATCAATAATAATTTTTAAAGAATCTCTCATTTGAAGAGCAACTGCTGTATCTATTGTATCAGAACTTGTCATTCCATAATGAACCCATCTTGATTCCTCTCCAAGGCTTTCAGAAACACTTGTTAAAAAAGCAATCACATCGTGTTTTGTTTCTTTTTCTATTTCATCAATTCTATTAACATTAAATTTTGCATTTTCTACTATTTTTTTAGCATCATCATCAGGAATAAGCCCTAGTTTATTCCAGGCTTTAACCGCAGCTTTTTCAACTTCAAGCCACGCGTTGTATTTAGCATTCACATCCCAAAGTTTTTTCATTTCATTTCTTGAATATCTTTCAACCATATTTAACCTTTTTTTGATACAATTATAACAAAAAGGCTTATTATGTTTGATATAGGCTCAACAGAATTTCTGTTTATCATTATTATTGCTATTATTGTATTAGGTCCAGATAAACTTCCAGAAGCCCTTAAAACCACAGGAAGATTGATAGGAAAAGCAAAAAGAATGTGGAGAGATGCTACAGCTGATATAAGAAAAGAACTTGAACTTGAGGATATGAAAGAAGAGATGAAAAAATATAAAGAAGAACTTCAAAAGCTTCAACATCAAGTAAATTCAGATACAAATGAAATAAATAAAGGGCTTACTAATCTTAATGATTTAACAGCTACAGGAAACAAAAGAAATTTTGAAGATATGATTAAATAATGGGATTTGTAACAAAAGAGTTTGAAATTAAAAATCAAAAAATTCTTGATTTTTTAGTAAAAGAACTAAGATTTAATATAAGAGAAGCAAAAAGGGCAATTGACAGAGGAAGAGTCAGTCTTAACGGCAAAAGAATTACTGAAAAATCTTTTAGGGGAAACGGAATATTAAAATGCATTGTATTTGAACCAAACGGATATGGATTAAAACCTATTTTTGAAACTGCACATTTTGCCGTTTTTGATAAACCAAGCGGTGTTGCAATACATCCGAAAAAGCTTGCAAATACAAAAAGTTTGCTTGATGATGTTAGAAAATTATATGGAAACAATGCCAATTTAGTCCATAGACTAGATAAGGAAACAAGCGGGCTTGTTATTGCTTCAAAAAATAAATTCAGCGAATCCATTTTAAAACAAATGTTTCAAAACAAAGAAGTGCAAAAAAAATATTTAGCATTAGTTAAAGGTCATTTAGATAAAACTATTACCATAAAAAAACCTATTGCAACCAATAAAGATGAAAACATCAAAATCAAAGTTTTAATTCACCCAGAAGGTAAAGAATCAATAACTATTATTAAACCTATCAAAACAATAGGAGAAAATACTCTCGTGGAATGTATACCTTTGACAGGAAGACAGCATCAAATAAGAGTTCATCTTTTTAGCATAGGACATCCTATTATTGGAGATCCTTTATATGGAGTAAATAATGATTTTGCAAACAGATATTTAAATAAACAGATAAATGAACAAGAGAGAATTGCAAAAACAGGACATCATAGACTTATGCTTCATGCTTATAAAATAGAATTTGAATTCATGAATAATAAATATATATTAAGAAGTGAATTTGAAAATTTAATTTAAAATATTAAAAAATGATCATTTGATGAAAAATAAAATGGCTCCGGCAAGAGGATTCGAACCTCTGACCAAGTGGTTAACAGCCACCTACTCTACCGCTGAGCTATGCCGGATTGCGGATTGCAATTATATACAAAATCTTGTTAAAATGCAAGAAAAAAGGAAAATTTATGAAAAATCTTAAACTCTCTTTTAAATTATGGTTTTATATAGCAGGAATTATGAGTATGGTTATTTTTGCATCATTTTTATTATTTGTAGATATTATGGAATATACTTATTATTTTTTTTGGTATATGAAAGAAATTTTTATTGGAATTTTTACTGGAATAATTATTATCAGTTTTTTTGTAGTTAATACATATTTTGATGTTTTTAATATTAAAGTTAAAGCAAAAACAAAAATAAGAAGATATTTTAAAATTTACTGGGGTATTTTATGGAGGGCGTTAGTTATTTTAATACCAATTGTGGGATTTATAGCATCTACGTATCATGGTTCAATTCAAAGTAGAATTGCAACAATTATTATAGAAATTTTGGTAGGCTTTCCGGCTATTTGGTGGTTTTTAGCTAAAAACAATAAATAATTTTGCAACTTAGTTGCATATTAATAAAATTTTATATATAATTCCAATATGTGTGAAAAATTAAAAAATCTTAAAAAAACAGAGTATAAAATAGCTTTATTGTTAAATGAAAAACAAATCTTGAATGCAAAAGAGTTGCAAGATTTACTAAAAATGGATAAAGCAACTATTTACAGAAATTTAAAATCTCTGCTTAAAAGAGATATTATTAGAGAAATTTTAACAGAAGGAAAAGCATTTTATGAAATAAATTGTAATATTCATAATCCAATTCATCCCCATTTTGAATGTATTAAATGTAAAAAATTATTTTGTCTAAAAGCTTTAAGTGCCCAAGATACAATAAATCTTTCCCATTATACACACTTTGAAATAAATTCAATTGATATCAAAATAAAAGGAATATGTGATGAATGCAAAAATAAGTAGCCAAGTTTTTAGTTCTAAGCTCTTAGTGTTGTTATTGTTACCAATTATAAGTTTTGCTTTAAATATAAGTGTAACAATATTGCCTCAAAAAGGGATTATTAAAAATATTGACCCTAATGCAAATATAAATGTAATGGTACCTCCAGGAAATGATCCTGCTACATATTCTCCTGATTTTAAACAGTTAAAAGCTATAAAAAATTCTAATATATATTTTACAATAGGAGTCCCATTTGATAAAAAATATCTATCAAAGATAAAAGAGATAAACCCTGATATAAAAATAGTCTATTTCGGAAAATATCTAAAAACTTCCAATAATCCTCATATCTGGCTAAGCCCTGCAATGCTTATGCTTGAAGCAAAAGTTGTTTTAGATACTTTAATAAAAATTAATCCTCAAAATAAAAATCTTTATCTTAAAAATTATCAAAAATATATAAATAGACTATCACTTCTTGAAATAAAAGGCTTAAAAAAAATTAAACAAAAAGCATTTATCACATTTCATCCTTCATTTTTTTATTTCGCAAAAGATTTTCATATAAAACAAATAGCTCTTCAAAAAGAAGGCAAAAGACCAAGTTTTTCTTATTTGGAAAAAGTTATTCATTTAGCAAAACAAGAAAATGTAAAAATAGTGATAATTTCACCTGAATTTCCCACAAAATATGCAAAAATACTTGCAAAGAAAATAGATGCAAAAATAAAAATAATTTCTCCTCTTAATGAATATCCAAGCAATACCATTAATCAACTGATAAAAGCTCTTCAATGACGGCGGTTGAAATTAAAAATTTATATTTCAAATATGACAAAGAGTGGATTTTAGAAGATATTAATTTTTCACTTAAAGATAAAGAGTTTATGGCAATTATAGGACCTAATGGAGGAGGTAAAACAACTCTTCTTAAGATTCTCTTAGGATTTTTAACTCCAAATAAAGGAGAAATTAAACTTTATGGTAAAACTCCAAAAGAGAATAGAAAAATTATCGGTTATGTGCCTCAACACACAAATTTTTCTCTTGATTTGCCTATCACTGTTTTTGATATTGTTCTTCAAGGACGACTTAAAAAAGGCAAGTTTTTTTATAATCAAAAAGATAAACAAAAAGCAAAAGAAACTTTAGAATATTTAAAAATCGATAATCTGCAAAATAAAAAAATAAAAGACCTCTCAGGAGGACAGAGACAAAAAGTTTTAATTGCAAGGTCATTAGTCAGTGAGCCTAAAATTTTAATGATGGACGAACCAACAAGTGCCATAGATCCAACAGGTCAAAAAGAGATACTTGATTTAATAGAAAATTTTGAAGTTACAAGAATAGTAGTTAGTCACGATATAAAAATTTTACTTAGAGATGTGGATAAAATAGCTTACATACATAAAAAAGCGGTAATTCACGAAGGGCCAAAACTAAATATCCCAAAAGATAGGCATTTTTGTGAAGTGGAATTAATAGATTTTTTAAAGGATGAAAGTTGTGGGATTTAATAAATAATTCTGTTTATGCTTCAATTTTACTTAGCGTTGCAATAGCAATAATAGGAAGTTTAATAGTTATTAATAAAACAACGGCAATAACAGGAAGTATTGCCCACGGGAGTTTTGGTGGTATTGGTATTGCTATGTTTCTTGGAAGCGGTATAATTTTAACCACTTCAGTCTTTACTATTGTTTTAGCAATAATTTTAGCCTTTATTACCATCAAATTTCCTCATCGTCAAGATAGCCTCATAGGTGTAATATGGGCTGTTGGAATGAGTATAGGTATTATATTTTTATCTTTAACACCTGGATATCAATCAGACGCACTTAGTTATCTTTTTGGAAATATTTTACTTGTAGGAAATCAAGATTTAATATTTATGGGAAGTATTGATATATTGATTTTAATATCTATAATTTTTCTTTACCATAGATTTTTGGCTATGAGTTATGATAGGGAATTTTTAAATATAAGAGGCATTAATGCAAATATGCTTTATACATATTTTTTGATTTTAACATCTTTAACGATTGTAATGAGTGTTAGAGCTATTGGTATTATTTTGATTTTAGCGCTTTTTACAATTCCAGGACTTATTGCCGAAAGATTTACAAAAAAATTTTTTTCAATGATGATTATAAGCGGAATGTTGGGACTTATTTTTATGATAAGCGGAATAATACTCAGCTTTTATTACAATATTTCACCAACTCCTACAATAGTAATAATTGCAGGAATTGCACTTATTTTATCTCTTTTAAAAAAGTAAATTTTTATTTCTCTTTATCTAATTTATTCCATTCTTGATTTGCATCTTGTCTTTGTTGGTTAGTAGTAGAAATACTATTATTTTTTTTAATAATTGTTTTTGAAACACAGCCAATAAATATAAACATTCCCAACATAATTAAAACTAATTTTTTCATAATTTCTCCTAAAACTCAATAATTCTACCAACACCACCTGGGATATAATTATCCCCATAAGCATCTTTAAACATTTCTATTGCCAAATCACCCGTGCAGTGCGTTGGCGTAATATATTCAACCCCTAAATTTTTCATCTCTTTTACCACTTCTCTTATTTCATCTTCACTGCTTCTAAATAAATGAAACCCACCTATTGCATAAATAATGGGTTTATTAATTATCTCTTTTGCCTTTTTTACAATATTTGTAATTCCAGGATGAGAACATCCTACAACTACAATTCCAAAATCTCCTTCATCAATAACAAGGCTATGCTCCCCTATTGGATGCATAACACCTGTTGAGTAAAAATTATCAAATAATTTTCTTGGATACTCATTTATAACTTTTACTTCTTTTGAAAGTGTTTTTAAATCTCTTATATAAAGCTGTGAAAGACTGTCTGGCAAAAATAGAGTCAAATTTTTATTTATATCAACAATAGAATCAATTCCGCCTATATGGTCCCAGTGAGGATGGGAAATAAAAAGATACTCTAATTTCTCAATATCAAATCCCATTTTTACTAAGTTTCTAACTAACGCCCTTCCATTACTCCCCGTATCAAACAAAAAATTATCATTAATCATACAGCTAAAACCCCAAAAACTCTCTAACTTTTCATTTGCAATATAATTATCAAAAACTATTGAAAATCTCATTTTCTTCCCCTTATAACTTTAAAAGCCCCACCATTGCATTTTTTAATTTCAAATTTTAAATCATCAAGACTATTTCCATAAAGATTTTCCCTACATTCCAAATCTTTAAATCCCACTTTTTTCATTAAATTAATTATATCATTTTTTGTAAAAAACTTAGCATATTTATAAAACTTGGATTTGTGTTTATTTTTTTCATAAATTCTGCCGAGATTAGAATCTAAATCCACAAATGCCACAAGCAAACATCCTCCATTTTTTAAAGCTTTATAACAATTTTGAATAGTTTTAAGCGGGTCATTTACAAAGCATATCGTAGTTACCATCAAAATAAAATCAAATTCTTCTTTAAAATCCATCTCTTCTGCACTCAATTCAATAACATCAATTCCTCTAGCTCTTGCAACCTCAGCCATTGCCTTACTTGGCTCGATACCAAATTTTATATTTAAAGGAGCGGCAAATCTTCCTGTACCGACTCCTACTTCCATTCCTTTTCCTTTTGGCAAAAGGGTTTTTATGGTTTTAATCTCTTCTTTATAAATTTTAGGATGCTTTTCAAACCACTCCTCATAATCATTAACTAAATTATCAAACAAATTCATAAATCACCTTTAATCTAAAAATTCCTAAATTCAACAGAGATTTTTTTATTTAATTTTGAAATATCAAGTTTTCTTTTCTGAGATCCTATATTACCAATAGTTTCTTTATCAGTTTCAAAGTAATTTTGAAGATAATAAGTGCCTTTGTAGCCTTTTTGGGCTAAAATATCAATTATTTTATTAATATCGTTTTCATCTAAAAGGTCTGTATGAACAGTTGTTCTAATTTCAAATTCTACATCAGAGTTAATTAAAAAATCAAGTGTCTTTTCAAACTTATCATAATTTTTATTTTTTGTAATCTCATAAAACTTCTCTTTTGGAGCTTTAAAATCAAGTGCTATATAATCTACTATATTTTTTTCAACTAACTTTTTTATAATTTCAAAATTTATTCCATTTGTATCAAGTTTAATATCAAATCCCATTTCTTTAATTTTTTTAGCAAAATTAATCAGATTCGGATACATTGTAGGACAACCACCGGTAAAACTTACCCCATCAAGCAAACCTACCCTATTTTTTAAAAATTCTAAAAACTCCTCTTCTTCAATTTGCTTTTTACCAAATACAACATCTTTATTATAGCAGTATGTACATCTCATATTGCATCCGCTAAACCAGACAATAGAACATAATCTCCCTGGAAAATCCAAGGAAGAAAATTTTTGAAAAGAATATAGTCCTAACATTCTTTAAAATGTTTCCTTTGTTTATGCTCTGATTTTTTACCAATATTAAAACTTTCAACGGGTCTATGGTATCCCATAACTCTTGTATATACCATACATTTTTGTCTTTTTTCTTTTAATTTTTCTAATATTTCTTCTTTTGTTAATTCTTTTACTTCCATTTTTTTCCTTTAATTATTAATTTTTTCTATTTTTTCTAGAAGTTCTTCATCACAATAAGGACAATATTCATGTTCTCCTGAAATATATCCATGTTTTGGACATACACTAAATACTGGAGTAATAGAAATATATGGTAATCTAAAATTACTAATTGATTTTTTAACTAAATTTTTAGCAGCTTCAGTTGAACTTAATTTTTCACTCATATAAAGATGTAATACAGTTCCTCCCGTATAAAGTATTTGCAACTCATCTTGAAGAGTAAGAGCTTCAAACGGGTCATCTGTCCAATCTACAGGAAGCTGAGATGAATTTGTATAATAAGGAGCTTCCTCAAAACCTGCCTGAATAATATTCGGAAATCTTTTTTTATCCTCTTTTGCAAACCTGTATGTTGTACCTTCAGCCGGAGTTGCTTCAAGATTGTATAAATTGCCTGTTTCTTCTTGATATTTTATAAGTTTTTCTCTCATAAATTCCAAAACTTCTTTTGCAAATTCTCTACCTTCTTTAGTTGCTATATTTTCTTTATCACTGGTAAAATTTCTAATCATTTCATTTATTCCATTTACACCTATAGTTGAAAAATGATTATTAAATCCTGGCAGATATCTTTTTGTATAAGGAAACAAACCTCTTTCATATAAACTTTTAATAAATTTTCTTTTTTTCTCTAATGTCGATTTAGCTAAATCCATTAAATATTCTAATTTTTCAAGAAGTGCCTTTTTATCACCTTTATACAAATACCCAAGTCTTGCCATATTTACTGTTACAACTCCAATACTTCCTGTCATTTCGGCACTTCCGAAAAGTCCTCCACCTCTTTTTTTAAGCTCTCTTAAATCAAGTTGAAGCCTACAGCACATACTTCTAACTGCTCCTGGTTCATAAGCATTTGGATTTCTTACTCTGTTTCCTTTTTCATCAATTATATACTGACTTCCTATAAAATTTTGAAAATAACTACTTCCAATTTTTGCAGTATTTTCCCAAAGAGCTTTTGCACCTTCAGAATCCCAATCAAAATCTTCCGTAATATTTACAGTTGGAATAGGAAATGTAAAAGGCTGACCTATTGCATCTCCTTTTGTCATTACTTCATAAAATGCTTTTATAATTTCTTGCATTTCAGGTTCAAAGTCTTTATATGTAGCATCTGTTAGTTTTTTTATTTTAGGATTTCTTTTTTGAAGTTTTTTTAATAATTCTTCATTTTCGATACCATCAAACAAATGCTTATTATCTTTTGTTGGAATTTGATCTTTTAAATCATCCGGAACTGTAAAATCAAGCGTAATATTGGTAAAAGGACTTTGCCCCCAACGTGCTGGAACATTAAGATTATACACAAAACTTTCAATTGCCTCTTTTATATCGCTATAATGTAATTTATCTTTAAATACATAAGGAGCTAAATAGGTATCAAAACTGCTAAAAGCTTGAGCTCCCGCCCACTCGCTTTGAAGTATTCCAAGAAAATTAGC
>JALUWM010000071.1 GCA_027019465.1 Campylobacterales bacterium | reverse complement strand
AGATGTTTCGGTTATTCCTCTTGCTATTCCTATACTTTTTGGACCGGGAGTTATTACTACTATAATTATTTTAAGTGAAAAAGATAAAACTTTAGTGGAAAAAGGAATTTTATTCGGTGCTGTTGTTTTATCCAGTTTGATTGTTTATTTAACTCTTAGAAATGCAGCTTATATTTCAAAGTTTTTAGGAGTAAACGGTCTTAAAATCACTACCAGGATTATGGGGCTTGTAATAGGGGCTATTGCGTTTTTGTTTTTAGTTGGAGGTGTAAAAGCTCTGTGGATGGGAGTTTAAAAAAACTGAAAATTTATTGTAATTAAAGAATTTCTTTTATATCTGAAGCCAGTTCATCTGCTTTTGTTTTTTTTCTGCTTTTTGAATGTATAAATGTTGCTATGATTGCACTTATTACACTAAGAATTACAAATAACAAAGGATTAATTATATCGTATGCATAATAATCTATCATAGCAAACAATACTCCAAACAATATTAAATATACTAAAAAAAGAGCAATAATGTTTTTTATATGAATTGGTTTTTGTTTTTTTCTTTTCATTGTTTAAGCCTTAAATTATAATGTTATAATTATACCCAATATTTTAGATATAGAGACTAAACTTTGTTTTATTAGCTGGGAGTTTAAATGAAAAAAATTTTATTATTAATAAGTTTTGTTTTTTTGTTTGCCAATACAAATATAAATCAAATTTTAAAACAGATTCCTAAAAATTCCCCTGATTATACCCTGGCAACTGCAATAGTCCAAAAAATAGATACTTTAAAACCAAAAAATATTGTTTTTAATGCAAATATAATAGATGAATGGGATTATGAAAAGAAATTTTTGCAATTACTCGGATATAAAAAAGAATTAATTATCATTCCTAAAAAAATAGATGATTTGGAAAAAAGAATTAATTATTTGCAAGAAAACAATACTCCTATTGCTAAATTACAGATAATTTTTTATAACACTCAATTAAATCTTTTGGAAAATAGATTAAATTTTTTGGATTTAAATCTTAAAAAATATGAACAAACTTTATTTAAAAAATTAGATAATATTAAATTTGATACAAATTTTGCAAAAAAACAGATTGATTATTGGAATAAACTTTTAAAAAACAAAAAAAAAGAGTATGAAAGATTAAATATTGATTTGCAAAAATGGGAAATTTTAAATAATAAATCCAATATTGCTATTATGAAAAATTATATAAAAATAAATTTGAATAAACAAAAACAGATTTATCAAAATTTAATAAACAATAATTTAATTATCTGGTTTAATGAACTCAAAAATAAAAACAGAGCCGTTTTTGATTTAACAAAAAAAATTGTGAGTTATGAAAAATTTATAGATAACTCAACCTCAAAAGCCCTGAATTCTTTGACATATGATTTTGAGAAATTCAAATTTGGTAAAGAGATGATTTTATATCAGTCAAAAGATGAGTTTAAGATATTTCTTTCAAAGATTGGCTCTTTTTTGAATTACCCTTTATTTAGTGTTGGAAAAAGGACGATTACACCTGTTAACTTTTTTTTGTTTATTTTAGTTTTATTTATAGGGTGGTTTATTGGTAAGTATTATAAAAAATTAATTTATGAAATTAGAATAAGATATGAACTCTCACACGCAACTTCTACACTTTTAGCTAATATGGGATATTATACTATTTTAACTCTTGCATTTTTAATAGCTCTAAAGGCTGTCGGACTTGATTTGAGTTCTCTTGCAATGATTGCAGGAGCTTTGTCTGTTGGTATTGGTTTTGGGCTTCAAAATGTGGTAAGTAATTTTGTAAGCGGTATAATTATGATGTTTGAAAGAACAATAAAAGTAGGGGATTATATTCAAATAGATGCAAATACAAGAGGTGAAATTATTGATATTTCTATGCGCGCAACCGTTATTAGAACAAATGATAATATTAATCTTATTATTCCAAATCAGTCTTTTATTCAAAATAACGTGATAAATTGGACACTTGGAGATGATATTGTAAGATTTAGAGTTCCGTTTGGGGTTGCTTATGGAAGTGATATTGATCAAGTTGAAAAAGTAGTACTCGAAGCTCTTAAAAATTCAAATTTACCTTATGTGAAAAAAAGTAATAAATATGATGTAGAGCCAAGAGTTATATTTTTGGAGATGGGGGATAGTTCACTTAATTTTGAGCTTTTTATTTGGGTAAACGGTGATTATGCAAAAAGACCAAGAAGAACAAAAAGTAAATTTTTAAAAATAATTTATAATGCCTTAAATAAAGCCGGGATTGAAATTCCTTTTTCTCAACAGGATTTACATATAAGAGATTCTATTCCTTTTGAAATTAATATAAAAAAGACTTGATTTAATGAAATTTATGATATAATTCCAATGCCCCAGCCCTGTGCAAGGGTGGTAAAAGGCAACGCTTCAGGCCCGGAAGGGAGCAGAGCACCTTTTATCGCCTTGTGCCGCAGGTCTCTGGGGTGCTTTAAATATTTCTAAAAAACTCTCTGGCGCTAAATAAATTATCTTTTATATTACTTATGAATTTCTTTTATTTTCCATTTTTAATAAGAATTTATAATTTAATACTTAGAACTATTAACTTATAACATTTTTTTTATTGTATAATCTTTTTAAATTAGACAAAATATATCTTTTTAATAGGAGTTTTAGCTATGGCAAATCATTTAATTAATTCAGACAGCCCTTATTTACTTCAACATAAAAATAATCCTGTAGATTGGTATCCTTGGAATAAAGAGGCTTTTGAAAAGGCAAAAAAAGAGAATAAGCTTATATTTTTATCTATTGGATATTCTACGTGTCATTGGTGTCACGTTATGGAGAGAGAATCTTTTGAAAATGAAGAAATTGCAAAAATTTTAAATAACTATTATATTTCAATTAAAGTCGATAGAGAAGAAATGCCAGATATTGATAAATATTATCAAAAAGTTTATCAATTAATGAATAGACGCGGGGGAGGATGGCCTCTTACTATTATTATGACGCCCGAGAAAAAAGCTTTTTATTCAGCTACTTATATTCCCCCTCATTATTCGCAATATGGACCAGGACTTAAAGAGTTGCTTTTATCTATTGCAAAAGATTGGGAAGAAAATCCTAATAAAATAAAAAAGATAGCCAATAATTTTGAAGAATATTTTAAAGAAAATGAAAATAAACCTTTTATAAAAGAAAAAATAGATAAAAGTGTAATTAAAAATATTATAAAGCAGGTTAATGAAGAGTTTGATTTTATAAACGGAGGTGTAAAAGGAGCTCCAAAATTTCCTATGGAATCTACGCTTGATTTGTTAATTGATGTTTATGGGCTAAGTAAAAATGAAAGAGTAAAAGAAGCTATTGAAATTACCCTAAAAAAAATGGCAAAAGGTGGGATTTTTGACCAGATAGAAGGCGGCTTTTACCGATATTCAACTGATAGCAAATGGCAAGTGCCTCATTTTGAAAAGATGCTTTATAATAATGCAAATTTGCCTTTAATTTATCTTAGATGGTATAAAATTACAGGAAATAAGCTCTATTTTGAAGTTGCAAAAAGAAGTATTGATGAAATGATTAACAGATACCAAGATAAAAATGGTCTATTTTTTTCGGCTTCTAATGCAGATAGCGAAGGGGTTGAGGGAAAATATTTTGTTTATGAATTTGATGAGGTAAATGAGGCTTTTAATCAATTTATCAATAAAGAGGAATTATTAAATTATTTCGGTATTAAAAAATATGGGAATTTTAATGGAAGAAATAATCCTGTAATTTACGGAGAAAAACCAAAAAATTATGAAAAAGCCTTAGAAGTTTTAAAAGAGATAAGAAGTAAAAAAGAGTTTCCTTTTATTGATACTAAAAAAATAACCGCTTGGAATGCAATGATGATAAAGGCTTTGTTTAAAATAAGTGAATTTGATGAAAAATATAAAGTAGAGGCTATTAATACCCTTGATGTTTTAATTAATGAAATGTATAAAGATAAACTTTATCATTCATACAATAAAAATAAAAATGCAAAAAAAGATGGATTGCTTGAAGATTATGCTTATTTAATTTCTGCTTTGGTTATGGCATATGAATATATTTATGATGAAAAATATCTAAATTTAGCTAATAAACTTATAAAAGAAGTGCAAAAATTTAAAAAAGATAGTTGGTATATGAATGAAGAAAAGAGTATAAAAGCAGATTTTAGTGATAGTGCATATTCATCATCTCTTAGTATTTTAGCAAATGATTTTTTGGATTTAGCAGTACTTGAATTTGATTTAGATTATTTTAATGAAGCTAAAAATATTATAGATAAAGGAAGTTATTATATTAAAAGTTATCCTCTTTTTTATTCTACTATTACGAAAGCTTTTTTAAAAGTTGAATTTGGTGAATATGCAATAAAATCTAAAAAGCCGCTTTTTAAAGAAAGTTTTAATTACCCTTATATTTTATGGAAAGAAGGGGAAAATTTTGAGATTTGTACTGTTAATAGATGTATTAAAAAATCTAAGAATTTGAAGGTTCTTTTAGAGGAAATTCAATAATAAACTCAACTCCTCTTTCACTTTTTACTTTTATTTTTGCCTTGTGGGCTTTTAGAATGTTTTTGACAATACTAAGTCCAAGGCCAAAACCTTTGATGTTTTTATTGTGAGATTCATCAACTCTGTAAAATTCATCAAAAATAAAAGGAAGTTTATCTTTTGGAATTCCAATTCCGTTATCTTTTATATTTAAAATAATTTTGTTTTTTGTTTTTTTAAGGGTTATATCTATTTTTAGGGCTTTATATTTAATTGAATTTTCTATCAAATTACTAATTGCCATTTTTAAAAGGGTTTTATCTCCTTTTATAAGATATTCGTCATTTTCATCTATATGAAGGGATATATGGATTTTATTTGAATATTTTTCAAATAGTTCAAAAATAATATTTTCTAAATCAATTTTTTTTAAGTTTAGATTATTCAAATCATTTTTTGTTAAAAATAGAAGTTTTTCAGTTATATCATTTAAATAATTGATTTCTTGTAAAAGAGAATGAAGTGTTTTGTCGCACTCTTTATTTTCACTCATAAGCTCTACTTCTATTTCACTTTTCATAATTGCAAGCGGAGTTTTTAGTTCGTGTGATACATTGGAATTAAAGTTTTTTAATTTTTTAAAGGATATTTCTATTTGGGCAACAACCGTGTCTATAAATTTATATCCTAACATTAGAACTATTAAATAAATAATAAACGATATCAAAAGTGAAATTGTTTTTATTATCTCTATTTTGTCATCGTTTGAAGAATAGATAGTTGAAATTTTAATAATATAGCCGTTTTTTTGAGTTATATAAGAGATTACTTTTTCTCTTTTATAAGAATTATAAATATAACTTGCTTTGTATGTTGGTTTAATAGGTTTGTTGTTTATTATGATTTCCTGTTTTGTTTTAATTATATTTACGAAAAGAGGAAAAATTTTATCTTTTTTTTGAATTTCAAGAAGCTTTTGGGATGAAAAATGCTCAGGTTGTATTTGGCTTGCCACAAGTGCTAATTTATCTTTTAGATGTATGTCAAATGATTTTTTAAGGGCAATCATTAAAGCACCTTCAAAAAGAAGAATAAGAATAAAAACAACTAAGGCAAATTTATAAAAAAGCTGGTTTTTTAAATTATTCATCGCTTATTTTAAAGCCCATTCCCCTTATTGTTTTTATAAGTTTTTTTTCTTTGTCTTTATCTATTTTTTTTCTTATATGAGAGATATAAACATTAATTACATTTGAATTAATCTCATCATCCATCTCCCATAAATTGTTTGCAATCATTTCAGGTGTTACTATTTTATTTTTATTTACCATTAAGTATTTGAGTAATTCAAACTGTTTTGCGGTTAAGTCAATATATTTGCCGCCTCTTTTTACTTCTTTTGTTTCTGGGTTTAGCTCTAAATCGGCTATTTTTAGCACATTCTCATCAATATTTTGGCTTCTTCTGTAAAGTGCTTTTAGTCTTGCTACAAGCTCTTCAAAATCGAACGGTTTTGTAAGATAATCATCTGCTACCTGAAGACCTTCTACTTTATCGTCAATTCCACTTTTTGCAGTTAATATTAAAACAGGTGTTTTTATCCCTTCTTTTCTTAACTGTTTTACTAAATCAATTCCTGATAGTTTAGGAAGCATCCAGTCAACTATCATTACATCATATTTGTTGTTTTGAGCAAGATACAATCCTTCTTCCCCGTCTTTTGCCATATCTATTCTAAATCCGTATGTTTTAAGCCCTTTTTTTATGTTTTCAAGAAGTTTAGTATCATCTTCAATTAATAAAATTTTCATATTCTCTCCTTTTTTTTATAATAATAAAACATTAATGTTAAAATACGCTTAAAAAAAGGGGAATTTTATGATTTTGGCAATTGAGAGTAGTTGTGATGATTCAAGTATAGCAATAACAGATATAAAAACAAAAAAACTTATTTTTCATAAAAAAATTTCCCAAGAGCTAGAACACTCAAAATATGGAGGAGTTGTGCCTGAACTTGCCAGCCGTCTTCACGCTGAGGCTTTGCCTAAAATTTTAGAAGATACAAAAGAGTTTTTTCCTAAACTAAAAGCCGTATCCGTTACAAATGCTCCCGGACTTTCAGTTACGCTGCAAGAGGGTGTGATGATGGCTAAGGCTTTAAGTATTTCTTTAGATATTCCAATAATTAATGTCAATCATTTAATAGGGCATATTTATTCACTTTTTATCGATAAAGAGGAGATTAAACCTATGATGGTTTTACTTGTAAGTGGTGGTCATACAAAAATTTTGCAATTTAAGGGAATTGATGATATTTGTGAAATCGGTTCAACGCTTGATGACAGTTTTGGAGAGAGTTTTGATAAATGTGCAAAGATGCTTGGGTTAAATTACCCGGGGGGTCCTGAGATTGAGAATCTGGCTAAAAGAGGAGAAAATATTATTCCTTTGCCTTTGCCTCTTAGAAATTCATCTGATATAAAATTTAGCTACTCAGGGCTTAAAAATGCCATTAGACTTGTTATTGAAGAAAATAGATATAAAAATGAAGATATTGCAGCTTCTTTTCAGTCAAAAGCAATAGAACATTTGATTTTTATGAGTAAAAGGGCAATAAAAAAATATCATCCAAAAAATTTTGCAATAGTAGGAGGTGCTAGTGCGAATAAAAAATTAAGAAGTGAATTTGAAAAACTCTCTAAAAATTTTAATTTTAAATTGTATTACCCTGAATTTAAATATACAAGCGATAATGCCGCAATGATAGCTAGAGCTTCGATTGAGCTTTATAATAAAAAAAGATTTATAGATTATAAAGATTTAGATGTTAAACCAAGAGTGGAATTTAAAAAATGCGATTAAGTTATTTAAAAAGACATCTTAGTAAAGCTAAAATATGTAAAAATTGCGCTACATTAAATTATTATAAAAATTATAAATGTATAGTTTGTAAAAGTAGAGTTTTTTATAGAGATAAAAATTTAGTATTAAAAGAGATTAATTCTAGATATGAATTTTATAGGACATTAGATATGAAGGATAGAAAAATAGATTCTTTAAAAGAAGAGATAAAAAGCAGAAAATTATAATCTGCTTTCGTATCTTCTAAGCATCCAAAGTTTTCTAAGGATTTTTTTACGAGTTGCGATTTTTTCTTTTTTACGAATCTCTGTTTTTGGTTCGTAAAATCTTCTTTTTCTAAGTTCTACTACGATTAAGTTTCTGTCAACTTGTCTTTTGAACTTTCTGTAAGCAGATTCGAAATCTTCACCTGGATATAATACGATTCCTGGCACTGCTCTCACCACCTTTCGTTTTAATTTAGGTTGGAATTATAACATAAAATGATATAATTTCAATAAAAAAGGCGTTTTATGGCTAAATATATTTTTGTAACGGGAGGAGTGTTAAGTTCACTTGGTAAAGGAATTACATCTTCATCAATATCTGCTTTGCTTCAACATAGCGGTTTTAAAGTCTCAATGGTAAAAATTGACCCTTATTTGAATGTTGACCCAGGGACTATGAGTCCCTTTGAACACGGGGAAGTTTTTGTAACAGAAGACGGGGCGGAAACAGACCTTGATGTGGGGAATTATGAGAGATTTTTAAACAGAAATTTAGGTAAAAAAAATAATTTCACAACAGGTCAAATATATCTTAGTGTAATTGAAAAAGAAAGAAAAGGGGATTATCTTGGAAAAACTGTTCAAATAATCCCGCATATAACAGATGAAATTAAAAAAAGAATAAAAGAAGTTGGAGATGAAAATGATATTGTAGTAGTTGAACTTGGCGGGACTATAGGAGATATTGAAGGGCTTCCGTTTTTAGAAGCTGTGAGACAATTAAAACATGAAGTTGGAAGAAATAATGCAATGTTTATTCATGTAACGCTTATTCCATACATTAAAGCAGCAGGAGAGCTTAAAACAAAACCAACACAACACAGCGTCCAGGAGCTTAGAAGAATAGGTATTACGCCTACAATGATTGTAGCAAGAACAGAAAAACCACTTCCAAAATCACTTAAAGAAAAACTGGCAGTTTCTTGTGATGTGGAAAAAGACAGCGTAATAGAAGCAGTTGATGCTCCGACTGTTTATCAAGTGCCGCTTAATTTTTTAAATCAGGATATTTTGGAACCTATTGCAAGACAGCTTGATTTGGGTGATTTACATCCGGATATGAGTGAATGGAACTATTTGGTTAAAAAAATAATTTCTCCTCAAAAAGAGGTAAAAATTGCATTTGTAGGAAAATACCTTAAACTAAAAGAGTCTTATAAATCATTAATAGAAGCTCTTATCCATAGCGGTGCTCACTTGGATATGAAAGTAAATATTGAATGGATTGATTCTGAAGAGCTTGAAAAAAGTGATAATCTTGATGAATTTTTTAATGAAGTTAGTGGAATTTTGGTTGCAGGCGGATTTGGTGAGAGAGGAGTTGAAGGTAAATTAAAAGCAATTAAGTATGCAAGAGAGAATAAAATTCCTTATCTTGGAATATGTCTTGGAATGCAGCTTGCTGTAATTGAGTTTGCAAGAAATGTTTTAGGCTTAAAATATGCTAATTCACAAGAATTTGACCCGGATACTAGCGAGCCTGTTGTATATTTAATAGATGAATTTATAGATGCAAGCGGCCAGAAACAGCTAAGAACTCATAAATCTCCGCTTGGTGGGACTATGAGACTTGGAGGGTATGAATGTCTTGTGAAGCCTGATACAAAACTTTTTGAAGCTTATAAGGCTGATAAAGTAATAGAAAGACATAGACACAGATATGAAGTAAACGGAAATTATGAAAAATCATTGGAAGAAAACGGAATGATTATAAGCGGAAAAAGTAAAGAAGGCCTTATTGAAGCGGTTGAAATTAAAAATCATCCTTGGTTTGTAGCGGTTCAGTTTCACCCGGAATTTACAAACAAACTAAAATCTCCAAATAAAGTTATTATGGCATTTGTTGAAAATGCTTATAAATGTCAAAGAAGCTGCTAAATTAAATGCTTAATAAAGAAAAAATAAAACAGATTCTTTCATCCAGGATAGAAGAAATTTCTTCTATGCAAATTCCTCATTTTTCTTTGCTAAGAGACATTGAAAAAGCATCTAAAAGAATTATAAAAGCTATTAAAAGAAAAGAAAAAATAGTAATCTTAGGGGATTATGATGTTGACGGGGTTAGTAGCTCTGCAATAATGTATCTTTTTTTTAAAAATATTTATACAAATTTTGAAATTGTAATTCCAAATAGATTCATTCACGGATATGGACTTAATGCTAAAATTTTGGATGAAATAGAAGCTGATTTAATAATAACGGTTGATAACGGAATTACAGCTTTTGAAGCGGCTTGGATTTGCAAAAAAAGAGGAATTGATTTGATTATCACAGACCACCATACACCTAACTTAACACTTAACACTCAGCACTTTCATTTGCCGGAGGCTTACGCCGTGGTTAATCCAAAAACATCACCTGATTTTCCTTTTAAAGAAATATGCGGGGCTGAAGTTGCTTGGTATTTATGTGCGGCTATTAAAAGTGAAATGAAATTAAATATAGATTTAAGAGAATTTTTAGATATTTTAGTCTTGGCAATAATTGCTGATGTAATGCCACTTAATCATTTAAACAGAACGCTTGTAAATATGGGACTAAAAAAATTAAATGCTTCTAAAAGAGCTTTTAGCAGAGTTTTAAAAAGATATTTTAATAATATAAAATCAACTAATGTTGCCTTTGGAATTGCGCCAAGGCTTAATGCCGCCGGTAGAATGGATAATGCAAAAGTAGCATTTGAATTTTTAATCAGTGAAGATGAAAATGAGGCGTTAGAATTATATTTAGAACTTGATAGACTTAATAATTTAAGAAAAGAGACCGAATCTGATATTTTGGATAATTTAGAAATAAATAATGATGATTTTATTTTGATAAAAGGCAATTTTCACGAAGGTGTAATAGGAATTATTGCCAGTAGATTAGTGCATAAATATAATAAACCAGCTATTGTTTTTAGTGAAAAAGAAAATCTTAAAGGAAGCGGTAGGAGTCTTGGAAATATTGATATATTTGATTTAATTAGTGGTTGTGGGGAACTTTTGGAAGGATTTGGCGGGCATAAAATGGCGTGCGGTCTTAGTATAAAAAAAGAAAATTTTGATAAACTTCAAAAAAAGCTTAACGAAAAAATAAAAAAATATAATAAAGATGATTTTTTTATAGAAGATTTTGTTTTAGGAGAGCTTAGTTTTAGTGAAATTGATTTTGAGCTTTTAGATATTTTAAATTCTTATGAACCTTACGGGGAAGGAAATCCGAAACCTAAATTTATAACAAGTGCAAAAATAGAAAATGTCAGAAATTTAAAAGATAATCATTATAAACTGATTCTTTCTCAAAATGATATCTTTTTGCCTGCCGTTATTTTTAGGTATGACGGGGAATTTGAGGAAGAAATAAAATTTAAATTCAGTGTAGAAGAAAATAATTTTAGAGGTAGAGAAGTTCAACTTATAATAGAGGAAATAATATGAGAGAACATCCTATATTTAAGACATTAAATAACGAAGAATATGAAAAAACTTTAGAATTTTTTGAAGTTAAAAAATATAAAAAAGATGAATTTATTTTAAAAGAAGGAGAATTTTCTTCAAAAGCATTTATTTTGCTTGAAGGTGTTGTAGAAATTTATAAAACATCTATTTATAATGATGATTATGTTGTAACAAATGTAAAAGGTGGTGGAGATGAATTTTTTGGTGAAATAAATCTTATCGATAGAGGTCTTGTAACTTCAACAATAAGAGCTCTTAGTGATGTAAAAACGCTTGAAATTGAACATAATGCTTTTATTACACTAATGGATAATTTTCCTGAAATAGGTACCAAGATGCTTTGGATGATAAGTCTTAATCTTTCAAAACATTTAAGAAAAGCGGATAATGAAATTTTGACGCTGTTTAATGCCTTGGTTGAGGTTGTTGAAAATGATTAATGATAAAAGTGTAGATGAGAGGCAGGATGAAAGTGTTAATGGAAAATGGAAGAAAGTAAAAACAGATGATGATACTTTTACCCTAAAAAGTTTAGAATATAATGAGTGCTATCATTCAAATGAGGGGGCTTTAAGAGAAACTTTTTATAAACACGTAGGAGTAGCAGTTGATTTAATGAAAAACATTGAAGATGAAGAAATTAGAATTTTAGATATCTGTTTTGGGCTTGGGTATAACACTTTTTTATCAATCCTAAACAGACCCGAAAACAAAAAACTAAAAATTTTCTCCCCGGAGCTTGATTTGGAGCTTATAAAATCGCTTAAAAATTTTAAATATCCAAAAGAGTTTGATAAAATAAAAAATATTATTGATAAAATAAGTGAAAATCTTTATTATAAAGATGATTTTATAGAAATTGAAGTGGCAAATGAAGATGCAAGAGAATATATAAAAAAACTTGAAAATATCCATATTGTATATCAGGATGCCTTTTCTCCGAAGGTAAATCGTGAGCTTTGGACGATTGAATATTTTAGGGATATTAAAAATATTTTAAATAATAACGGAATTATTACAACATACAGTGTCGCTACACCAGTAAGGTGTGCTTTATATAGTCTTGGATTTAAACTTTTTACTCATAAATGTGATATAATTAGAAAAGGGACTCTTGCCTCTTTAAAAGAAATAGATTATCCAAAAGTCGATTTTGAAGAGAAATTAAAAAGAGTTAAATGTAGGGTTTATGAAGATATAGCTCCTTGATTTTATAGGGGGGGTGATATAATATTAAATCTTAACTTTCGCACCTAATTTCACCGAAAAAATCCTTCAAGATTCCCATCTGTAAGAGATAATATGCAACAGATATGATTATCTAAGCCCGTTCGAGAAAGGGATAAAAGAAGGTAGAAGTAAAGGGAATTTTTGGAACAGAAATTGTTTGCAAAATTAAAAAGATTTAAAGGCTTGAAATGAAAGGCGAGAAATATCAAATAAATCT
>JALUWM010000070.1 GCA_027019465.1 Campylobacterales bacterium | reverse complement strand
TATCTTCTTTTATTTCACAAACTTTTGCCGGTACAATTTTTAATAAAGTAACCGGAACGCTTGAAACTCCAACAGTCCTACTCATTCCTATTTTTTCAACTATAAATTCCATTCAAATCTCCTTAACTTAATGCCCTAACTTCTACATCAACCTCTGGTGCCAACTCTAGTTTCATTAGTTGGTCAACAGTATCAGGCAATGCGTTCACAACATCAATAAGTCTTCTATGAATTCTTATTTCGAATTGCTCTCTTGAATCTTTATTGACATGAGGTGATCTTAACACTGTATATCTTCTGATTTTAGTAGGTAGAGGAATTGGTCCCTTTACTTCTGCTCCAGTTCTTTTGATAGCATCTGTAATAATGCTAACTGCTTTGTCAAGCACTCTATGATCATATGCTTGTAATTTGATTCTGATTTTTTCCATCATCGTCCTTTTTAAAGATCTCGTGTTTAACACGCTTTTTGGAGTGAAAGTATAATACTTTTTAAAATTTTTATCAAGAAAAAAAAGGTTATTTTTTCCTTATATAAAGGAAAAAGAATTAACTTTTAGAATGAAAAAAGTCAGGTTTTATAGCATTTTGATAAATATATTCTACCGCTTCATCAACATCATCAGTAACTAAAAAAAGTTTTTTATCTTCAGGATTTATATGTTTATATTCAAGCATCTTATCAAAAAAATCCATTAGAGGTTTATAATATTCACTTCCAAAAAACACAATAGGAATTTTACTCATTCTTTTTGTTTGAACAAGTGTTAAAACTTCGCTAAGTTCATCTAATGTTCCATATCCTCCCGGCATCATAACAGCCCCTACAGAATATTTAAGAAAAGTAACTTTTCTTGTAAAAAAATATCTGAATTTAAGTCCTATTTTTACATAAGGATTTGTAATCTGCTCACGGGGAAGTAAAATATTAAGTCCAACACTTATTTTTGCACCTTTATTGGCAGCTTCCATAATTCCGGGGCCTCCGCCGGTAATTATCGCATATCCTTTATCACTAAGACCTTTTGAAATCTCAGTTGCTTTTTCATAAAAATATTCTCCAGGCTTTTCCCTAGCACTTCCAAAAATAGAAATTCCGGGAGGCAAATCGTCAAGTTCTTCAAATGCATCTGTAAAATCACTAAGAACTCTAAACATTCTCCACAAATCTTTTGTAGGATTACGGTTATCCAAAAATTCTTTTTGTATATCTTTCATAAATTCTCCTTTTATTATAATTTTATCAAAATAATCTTCCTATTTTTTTATAACCTATATAAAACAATACCAAAGCCATTAATAATTCAGCTCCCAAATATGGTAATAAATCCATAAAACTACTCCCTCTAAAAAATATATCCTGTGTGGCTTCTATATAATATCTAAGAGGTGAAAGATAGCTTAAATACTGAATAAAAGGGCTCATAGAACTAATTGGTGTCCAAGCTCCGCTTAAAAAAATCAATGGAAGCATTATCACAATGGTCAGATGGCCCACTTCCAATACACTCTTTGAAACAGATGCAATAACCAAAGCAATTCCACCAATGGCAAAAGCAAATAAAAAACTGATTAAATAAAAATAAAACAGATTTCCATTTATCGGTGTATCAAATGCTCCAAATACAATTAAACCTATGCTTATAGTAATTCCGACCATTAAAATCAAAACCTGGGATAATATTTTTGAAAAAATAATCAAACTACCACGAACAGGCATCAAAAGCATAATATCCCATGTCCCGTTTTCTTTTTCCCTTACAAAGACTACGGCAATTAAAACAAGACCGAGCATTGTGATGTTACTCATAAGTTCACTCAAACTCATAAACCATTTCGTATTTGAATTTGGATTAAAAAGCTTAATAATATCTATGGTTGCCGGAAGTTTTAAATTATTGCCAAACTTCATTAAAATATTTTGAAGATAAATCAGTGTAACTTCCGCCTGAGCTGCTGCTGTTGCATCAACTAAAACCTGAAGTTTAGCCTCTTTTTTTGATAAAAGATTTTTTACAAACTCTTTATCAAAAACAATTCCAACCATTATTTTTTTATTATATATTGCCTCTTTTAAAGCTTTTTCACTTAAAAACATTTTAGGTTTTTTAAATTCCGGTTTATGAAAAGAAGATATTATTTTATTAACAATCAAATTATCGGCTTCATTTACATATCCGATAGGAACATTTCTTGGAGTTACTTTAATACCCTTTCCCGCTATATAAATATCAAGCGTAAAAGCATACAAAATAAAAACAACAAGACCTATATTTCTAAAAAAAACTAAAAATTCTTTTTTTAAAATAGCAGACATTTTCATTTTATAGCCTTTTTAAGAAATAATGTTCCTAAAGTAATTAAAATAACAGCATAAGCACAAAGAATAAAAAAATATAAAATATTTCCGCCTGATTTAAATCCTTCTCCCACTAAAAAACTATCATAAACTAAATGATTATAATACATAACAGGAAAAATATGAGCTTCTATTAAACTTTCTTTACCCATTGAAGAAATCGGCATAAGAATACCTGAATATAAAAATCCAGGAATTATTGTAATAACAACTGAAAGGACTAATGCCGCTATTTGAGTTGAAGTTATTATAGAAACCAAAAGACCAATTCCTACACTTATTAGGATATATATTTCACTTGCAATCCAAAAAATAAAAAAATTCCCCCTAAATGGCACATCAAAAAGATACAGGGCTAAAATTAGCAGAATAAAAATATTCACCGAATGAAAAAGAAAAGGAGGTATAAGTTTTGATATTATAAATTCTATTTTTGTTATAGGAGCAGAATAAAAATTAAAAATCGTCCCAACTTCTTTTTCTTTTACTATCATAATAGCCGCCAAAGAAGCCGGAACCACCAAAAATATAAGCCCAAAAAGTCCTGGAACAATAGCATTATAATCTCTCATAGATTCATTAAAAAAGTTTCTGTTTTCTATTTTTATAGGTAATTTTATATTAAAACCGTTTATTAAAACCTTCTCAACATATCCTTGTAAAGTAACAGCCCTAAGAGGGAAAGAGCCGTCAATAAAAACTCCTATTTGTGCTCCTTTATAAAGATTTTTAGAAAATGAAGGAGGAATGATTATAATCATATCAGCTTTATTAGTTTGAATTTTGTGAAGGGCCTCTTTATAAGTAAGATTTTCAACCTTTACATCAAAATATTTTGTATGTGAAAATTTATTAATAATCTCAAGGGAAAGTTTAGAATGGTCATTGTCAATTATAATGGTTCTTACATGTGTTACTTCCATTTTTATCCCAAATCCAAAAAGAATCAAAATCATTAAAGGAATTAAATAAGTTAATATTATCATTTTATTTCTAATTAAATCAATAACCTCTTTTTTAAAATATGCTTTTATTACATTAATTCTCATTTTTTTCCTTATAAATTTCTAAAAATATCTCTTCAAAATCTAATCCCGGATACTTTTTATGTAATTTTTCCACCTCATCATCTACAATTTTAATCCCTCTTTTTAATACAACAACCCTGTCGCAATATTCAGCCTCGCTCATATAATGTGTTGTAATTAAAATTGAAATTCCTAAATTTTCTTTTAATTTTCTTAAAAGTCTCCAAAAAGCACTCCTGGCCACCGTATCAACCCCGCTTGTCGGCTCATCTAAAAATAAAACCACAGGCTCATGCATTAAAGCTGCAGCAACAGAAAATCTTTGATTAATTCCAAGTGGCACTTCTTTTGGAAAAGCATTTAAATATTCACTAAATCCAAGCATCTCGGAATAATCTTTTATCTTCTTATTTGTCTCATTTACACTTAATCCGTGCATTTTTGCAAAATAATCAAGATTTTCTTTAATAGTCAAATCTTTATATAAAGAAAATTTTTGAGAAACATAGCCGATTTTACTTTTAAGTTCGATTCTATCTTCATAAGATTTTATTCTTTTATTAAGAAGATATAATTCACCTTTATCAATGGGATAAAGTCCTAAAAGCATTTTGATAAGCGTTGTTTTACCTGCTCCATTTGCTCCTAAAAGGCCTAAAATCTCACCTTTTTTAAATTCTAAATTAATACAATTATCCGCAATAAATTTACCAAATTTTTTAGTCAAACAATTAGCTTTTACAATAATTTCAGGCATTTGAAGATTCTTTTTAGGAATTTCAAAAATTATAGGTTTTTTACTTTTTTTTAAGGCATTCACAAAAAATACCCCTTCAAGCGTAGGAGTTGTTTTTTTTAAAGAAAGCGAGTTTAAACAATATGTTCTTTTATTAAAAGAAAAGCATTCTTTACTTTCCATTTCCCCTTCATATGTATAATCTTTTATATCTGCAATAAGTTCTTCTGAAGTCCCTTTTGCAATAATTTCCCCTTCATCAAAAAGCAATATTCTATCCATTTTACTAGCTTCACTCATATAAGCTGTAGAAATAATAGCACTCATTCCATTATTTCTCATTTCATTTACAATATCCCAAAGCTCGGCCCTGCTTATAGGGTCAACTCCTGTGGTAGGTTCATCTAATATTAAGAGTTTTGGTCTTGGAAGAAGCGAAAGAATAAGGGAGAGTTTTTGTCTCATTCCACCGCTTAAATTTACGGCTAATCTATCTTGAAACTCATAAAGACCAGCCATTTTAAGAAGTTTCGTTTCATATTCCATAGCTTTTTTAAGACCCCTTAAGTCTCTAAAGAAATCAAAATGTTCTTTGATAGTCAAAAAATCATATAAAACAAGCCCTAAGCCTTGCGGCATAAGAGATATTTCATTTTTTATTTTTTCTGCTTCTTTTGGAGAATAATAAACATAATTTTTATAAATTATTTCTCCATCAAAACTTACAACCCCCGCTATTGCGTGCAAAGTTGAACTTTTACCAGCTCCATCAGCTCCGATAAATCCTAAAATCTCTTTTTCTTTTAAGCTAAATGAGGCATTTTTTATTGCAATTTTTTTACCATAACTCACACTTACATTTTTAACTTCTAATAAAATATTCTTGGAATCTAAAGCTTGAAACTTGGAACTCATTTAAAGCTCCGGTAATTCATTCAAACTTTTAGGCAAACTCCCATTTCCTATCAAAACAACTCCCGTTGCCGGAAGTCCAAGTTTTAAAAGCGGATTTGGTTTAATCGGTTTTAGTCTTATTGCATAAACTCTTGTAATCCTATCAGCCCTAACGTCCACTTCTTTTGGAGTGAATTCAGCCTTTTTTGCTATTTTACTAACAATCGCTTGAATTGGTCTATTTGGATAGGCATCTAAGAAAATTTCTGCTTTATCTCCGAGTTTTATTTTACCTGTATAAATAGTATTAACATAAATTTTAAGATATAAATTACTTGGATTAATAAGAGTTGCTATTGGCATTCCAGCCCCAAGCACTTCTCCTATATTTGCTATTTTTGTATCTACATATCCATTTATTGGAGATTTTATATTAAGCTCATTTAAGACTACTTTAATCTCATCTCTTTTTTGTTTTAGGGCATTAATCCCATTTTGCAAAGCTTTAATATTATCTTTTGAAAAAACGGCAATTTTATATTTTTGTTTATAAATTTTAATTTCTTTATTAAGTGCCTCTCTTTTTGCAAATAAAGCTTTTAATTTATCAATATCGGTTTTTGTTTTAAGTTTAGAAAGTTCAAGAGTATGATGTTTTTCCATATTCCTTTTTACTAAAGAGGCAATTCTTTTTTCATCTCTTTTATCCTGTGCAATAACCGCTTTTAAGGCATTAATATCAGCATTTAACGCATTCAATTCATCTTGTTTGGCTAAATAAGCATTTTTTGCAATTTCTATGCTTTTTGAAATTTTAATTTTAGTAAAATTCAGTTCATTATTTTTTGCTTTTATTTCATAATTTAAGGCATCTAATTTTTTTATATATTCTTTATCATCCAGTTTTGCAATAATTTCATCTTTTTTTACCCTGTCTCCGGTATCTACGCTTAATTTAATAATTCTTCCCGGATATTTTGTATTAAGATTTATTAAATCTCCATCAACAACACCAACCGCTTCTACCAAATAAGGTGGGACTTTTTTTGTATTTAATTTTTTATAAATTAAAACCCCGCTAATAACTAACAAACCTATAATTAAAATAGCTAAAATATTTTTTTTCATTTATTGCCTCCATCAATATTTGCTTTTAATGTATAAAAGAAAATTTCTGATTTTATATAATCCCTCTTAGCTTTTGCATCGGCTAATTTGGCTATTGCATCATTCAAATCTGTTACATCTGCAAGCCCTTCATTAAATTTGGCTCTTATATATTCATAATAGCTTTTTCTTGCTTTAACTTCTTTTTTTGCCGCAAAAAATCTTTTTTTCAAAGCATTTAAATCCAATAAATCATTTTGATATTCTGTTTTTACTTTGTTTAGATAATTTATATAAAAAATATCTGCTTTCATTTTTGATATTTTTGCTTCTTCTATTTTTGATTTGTCTTCCCCTCCATTAAAAATATTATACTGCACAGACAATGCCACAAAAGATTTATCTATATTTTGATAATTATTTTGACTCAAAAAGGCATTTGTAGCCTCTTTTTTAATACCTGCTTGCAAATATATTTTTGGCAAAAATCCTGATTTTGCAATACTTAACGCTTTTTGTGTAATTTTTAATGTTTGTTGAATAGCTTTCACATCGGGTCTATTTAAAATATTTGCTTTTTTAAGTTTTATTTGTTCTAAACCACTTATAGAAGAAACTTTTGTATTTAAAATATAATCAAGATTATTCAAAAGAGATTTTTTATTAGCTTTTGTTTCCTCAATATTTGCTGTTATTTCATAATATTTCGCATCTATTTCATCAAGTGTGGATTTATTTAAAAGTCCTTCTTTATATAGGGCACTAGCTTGTTCTTTTGCACTTAGAAGAGCTTTTTTAGCTTCATTTAAGGCTTTTATTTTTTCTTTAAGAGCATAAATTCCGGCATAAAGTTTTGCTGTATTTAAAATTAAATTTCTTTTGATATTTTGCAAATCTAGTTTTGATTTCATCAAATTTAATTTTTCAATATCAATTGCATTACTTATTTCAAATCCTGTAAAAATCGGATAAGAAAAGCTCAACATTCCTATAAAATTATTTTTATTACCTACTTTTGTTTGAATGTTAATATTTTTATATATTAAAGGATAAATATTTCCTCCTTTATTTTCAGCTGCAACAGGCTGCGGTGAATTCATTTTCATAACAGTATTTTCAAAAAGATGTGAATAATCATATTCAAAATCTATTTTTCCATAATTTTTTGCAATTGCTTGATTTAATTTTTGCTTTTGAATTTCAATATTTTTTTGATAAATTTTTACAACATTCGAGTTATTAATTCTCTTTATCAGTTCATTAAAATTCTCCGCATTCAATAAAAACGGCAAAAATAAAAAAGTAATTTTCCATTTCATAATTTCCCCTTTAATGTTTTATAAATTTCTATTCCGTAAAATTCTTTAGAATTTAAAGTTGTCTCTTTTTGCAAGAAATATCCTGTTGCATAAGAGAGTAAAATTTCAGAAAGTTTTTCATCTTTTACAATTTCTTTTAATAAATTTAAATAAGTCTCTTTTAAAAAAGAGTGAAATTCAATAAATTTTTGCTCTTCACTTAAATTAATCGCCAAAAATTCTTTATAAATTTTGATTAAATCATCTTTTTTAGTTACAAAAAATTCAAAAAAAATATTTAGCTTTTCCAAAGGGGTTTTATTTTGCATTTGCAAAAGCATTTGTTCATAATATTCTTCAGACAGAATATTCAAAATTTCAAATACAATATCCTCTTTATTGCTAAAATACTCGTAAATTGTTCCTTTTCCTATACCAGCTTTATTTGCAAGGGCTGAAACGGTAATTTTTTTTATACCGTTTTGTAAAAGTAAATCTTTACATGCAAGGGCTATTTGCTTTCTTTTTTCTTCTTTATTAACAATTTTTGCCATTTTTTCTCCTTATAAAAATAAGCCCAAATACAAAAACACTCCCTACAACACCCCAAAATCCGGCATTCATCCAAACATATTTAAATCCATAATCAAAAGAAAAAAACTGCTCAATCATTCTAAAAACTTCATTACCTGCCATTCCAAAATAAAAATGAAGTTTATTTAAAAACTCCTGCACTACATCCCTGTTTTGCAGTATAGTCATAGCGTCAAATTCTCGGTTTTTGTAAAACACAATATTATTTGTAGCTATTGCAGTTCCAAAACTTGCCCCTACAAACCTTACATAAGTCATTGTAGTTATGGCCTGTTCTATTTTTTTACCTGCATTTTGCATAACAAGCGTTGTAATTGGAGCAAAAAACATCCCCATAGCAATACCAAAAGGCATTGTTTTTAAAACAGCTTCATAAAAAGGAGTATAATAATTGATTGTTGAGATTAAATATGCACTAAATAAATATATCACAGCACCTATTATCAATACCGGAATCGGAGAAAATTTATCACTTAAAATTCCGGCAATAATACTAAACATTCCTATCCAAATACCAAATCCAAGCACTCCAAGACCTGTCTGAATAGAGCTTAAACCTTTTATCTGTTCATAAAAAAGAGGAATTAAATAAAAATACTGAAACATAGAAAAACCAAGTAAAAAAAGATAAATCAATATCCCAAGGACATAATATGGATTTTTGAATAAAGGATAATGAAACAGAGCTTTTTTAGAAAAAATTTCACTTATAATAAAAGCTAATAATCCTCCCCACGAAATAAATGCCAAATAGACTATTTTTTCACTGTTAAACCAGCCATATTGCTGACCTTTTGAAAGAATTATCAAAAGAGCAGCTGTAAAAACAGTTAAAAACAAAACAGAAATAATATTTAAAGAATAAGGCTCTCTTTTTGCATTATCAGGTAAAATAAAACTACCAAAAATAACAAGCAAAATTCCTATTGGCACATTTACAAAAAAGACACTTCTCCAGCTAAAATATTCTGTTAAATATCCGCCAAGTGTCGGCCCCACAGCCGGAGCAAAAGCTACTCCAAGTGCAAAAATCCCCATTGCAATCCCCTTTTTTTCAGCTGGAAAAAAAGAAAACAAAAGAGCCTGAGCTGTAACCATTACAAAAGCCTCTGCAAATCCTTGAATTGTTCTTGCAAAAATTATAAAAGAAAGAGTATCAGAAATACCGCAAAGAAAAGAAGAAAATGTAAAAACTCCAACAGATACAATATAAACCCATTTATAACCGTAATGCTTAACCATCCACTCAACCAATAAAAGCGCCACTGCAGCTGAGAGCATATAAGCGGTTATTACCCACTGAACTCCGTAAATATCCGTTGAAAGGGGACCTTTAAGTTTTGGCACGATAATATCTACAATAGTAGTATCCAAAACAGACATAAAAGCACCCACTATAACTAGTAAAATTAAAAGTGAAAAATTTAATTTTGAGCGCATTTTCTTATAGTTACCTCTCCAGACATTCCAACTTTCACACCTTTTGGAATTTTATTAAATCTGATTCTTACAAAAAATCTTTGTTGAAGTTTTGTAAATTCCCCACTACTTATATCTCTTGGTACTAAAGCAAATGTAGCCGCACTTGCCGGAAGAATTTTGCTTATATATCCGTTAAAAGTTTTATCAAGAGCATCTATATGGATTTTTACCCTGCATCCTGATTTTATTCCTTTTAATTTTTTTTCTTCAAGTAAATCCAAAACATAAAGGTTTTTTAAATTAACTACACTTAAAACCATTCTTCCAGCCGGAACCACCTCATCGGCATTTGCAAATTTTTTGGCAACACTTCCATTAAATGGAGCATAGATATATGAATCTTTTATATTTTGATTAACCAAAGCCAATTTTTCTTTTAGAGCTTTTAATTTATCTTTATTTGAAAGAATAATTTTTTGAAGTTTTTTGATATCATTTTTTTCATTTAAAATAAGATTTTTTTTGATTTTGAGAGAATTTTTTTCTAATTTCAAAGCTTTTAGTTTTTCTTCATTAGACTTTATTTCATCATTTAAAGCGAAATAAACAGTCTGGATATTTTCAAATTTTTCTTTTGAAATTCTTCTTTGTTTATAAAGCTTTGCAAATCTTTCATAATCTTTTTTTGCCTTTTTTAGTTTAACTTGTAAGGCATCAATATTAAACTCAAACGCTTTTATATTTTTTTGTAATTTATTAAATTCATTATTAATTAAAGCGATATTATAATTTATATCATTGGTAAGCTTTTGTTTTTGTAAAATCAATGAATTTATAGAATTACTTAAAGCATTTATTGAAAAATTAAGCTCTTTTTTTTCTATTTCCAAATCTTTTGTATCAAGTTTTGCTAAAACTTCGCCTTTTTTGATTTTATTACCTTCATTCACATATATTTTTTTTATTTTTCCAGGTAACTTGAATGAAAGATTAGTCAACGAATCACTTTTTACAAAAACAGCGTCACTGCTGACAAAGTGGTTTGTAAATGAAATATAACGGTATAAGGCAAAAACAGTTCCTATTATTAAAATACCTAAAATTCCTAAAATAATCTTTTTTTTCATTCTTATCCTTTAATTGACCATTGGTCAGAATTATAACACATCATTAACTAACGGTCAACAGTATAGTAAAAAGATTTAATTTTTATGATTAAATTCAGGAACTATCTCTTTTAAGATTTTTATAATTTCTTCTTTTTTTGTAGCTTTAAAAAGTTTATTTAATTGATTTTTAAAAAGCTCAAAATTATATTTTATAGGATTTGCAATAAAAATATCTTCATATTTTGTTTTTTTATCAGCTTCATTTATTAATAATTCCTCATAAAGCTTTTCTCCGGGTCTAAGACCTGTGAATTTAATATTATTTTCATCTTTTCCGTAAAGTTTAAGCATTTTTTTAGCCAAATCTACAATTTTTACAGGCTCTCCCATATCTAAAATAAATATTTCTCCGTTTTCTCCTAAACTTCCAGCTTGAAGTACTAATTCACAAGCTTCTGGAATTAACATAAAATACCTAGTAATTTCAGGATGTGTTATAGGAAGAGGTCTATTTTCTTCAATTAGCTTTTTGAATTTAGGGACAACACTTCCACTGCTTCCTAATACATTTCCAAATCTGACAGCACAAATTTTTGTATTTTTAGCATCAACATTCTGGGCATAAATTTCACAAATTCTTTTAGTAGCCCCCATAATATTTGTTGGTCTAACAGCTTTATCAGTTGAGATTAAAATGAAATCTTTTATATTAAATTCAATAGACAAATCTATTGTATTTTTTGTTCCTAAAACATTATTAATTACTGCACTTCTTGGATTATATTCACATATTGGGACATGCTTGAAAGCCGCTGCATGAATTACAATATCTGGTTTTTCAGTCTCAAAAACATTTCTTAATTCTTCTTTTTTAGCCACATCAATTAAATAAAGTTTTCTTTTAATTTTTAATTCTTCATTAATAGCATATAAATTAAATTCACTGTTTTCAACCAAAACAAGTTCTTCTGCTCCATATTTTTCACAAAGTCTTGCAATTTCACTTCCGATACTTCCCCCAGCACCTGTTATCAAAATTTTTTTATTTTGAACAAAATTTTTAATAGCCTTTTTATCTAAATCTTTTGGTTTTCTGGCAAGCAAATCTTCAATAGAGATATCTTTTACTTTTTTTTCGAAAGGATTATAAATTTTTATATCTTCAAAGCCTTTATTTTGCAGAAACTCTACTAATTTATCAAGTTCATTTCTTGGAAATTCTTTTGTAATAATTGCGGTTTTTAGATGAGGTATAATATTTGAAATATTTTTTACTTTATATCCATATAAATAACTGCCTACTATATTTTTTTCATCATCATAAATTTCTACAATAGAATAAGGAATATTTTGTTTTAATAAGGAAATAGCTTTTTCATTTACTCCTATAATAATTGCCGGAGTTTTATTAGTTGAGAGTTTTTCATAAATTAATCTTTTTGAGATTCTAAAAAATCCAATAAATAAAAGAGTTAAAAAATAATCAATTATAATTACACTTCTTGGAAACGGAATAAAAATATCCCTAAAAACCAATAACATCCCTCCCCCTAGTAAATAAGCCAAAGTCGTAGCTATTAAAAGAGATTTCAGCTCTTTTAGTGAAAAAAATCTCCAACTCACAAAATATAATTTAAAGATATAATAAAAAGTAATTTTTGAAAAAATAAAAATAAAAGCTATTTCAAAAAAATTACTAAGATACTCAGACGGCACTTCAAAATTAAATCTTAACAAATAAGCTAAAAAAAGAGTAAATATAGATATACAGACATCACCTGTTAAAAAAAATAAAGCCCTTGTAAAATTAGTAGGTCTAAACAGATTTAATAATTTCACAAATTTCCTTTACTTGCTCTTTTGTTAAAGTTGTACCGCTTGGAAGGCAAAGCCCTTTTTTAAATAGATTTTCACTTCTGCCGTTTAAATATACTTTTGAAGCTTTAAAAAGCGGCTGAAGATGCATTGGATTCCATAAAGGACGGCTTTCTATTTTATTTTCTTGAAGATTTTTCATAACTTCAAAAGGATTTT
>JALUWM010000069.1 GCA_027019465.1 Campylobacterales bacterium | reverse complement strand
CAAATCTTAAAAACGATGAATTTTTAATAGATGAAATTAATTATATTATAAAATATACCAAACACGCAAACAGTGTAATTGTAGATAAAAATCATCAAAAATATCTAAAAGAAAAATTTAATTTTGCGGCTTTAATTGATTTTGAATATGAATTTAAACAAAAAGAAGAAAAGGGGCTTTTTGATGATTAAAATTGAAAAAATAAATACTTTATGTAAAGGTAAATTTTTAGAACTTAAAGAGGTTTTTTATAAATATAAAAATAAACATAAACGCTGGGAAGTATGCTCTTCTATGAATAGCGTCTCTATTTTGATTTATGATGTGGATTTAGACGCAATTATTTTAGTTAAACAATTTAGACTTCCTGTTTATCTTAAAAATAGAGATGGTTTTACATATGAGCTTTGTGCAGGGCTTTGTGATAAAGATAAATGCAATATTGAAATAGCAAAAGAAGAAGTTTTAGAAGAGTGTGGTTATGATGTTGAAGCTTCTAGACTTAAAAAGATAACTTCAACTTGGGCTAGTGTTGGGACAAATGCCGCACAGCAGGAAGTTTTTTATGTGGAGGTAACTCAGAAAGATAAAGTAAATGAAGGCGGCGGACTTGAAGATGAAGACATTGAAGTAATTGAGCTTAAATCTAGTGAAGTCGAAAAATTTATTTTTGATGAAAGTATAGTATTAACACCGGGGGCTAAACTTGCACTTTTATGGTGGCTTAAATATCAATATAAAGGATGAAAAATGAAACATATATTTAGAGAATATGATATTAGAGGAATTTATAAAAAAGATTTAAACGTAGATATTGTTAAAAAAATAGGATATTTTTTAGGAAAAGAGATAAAAGAAGATTATGTTTTTGTAAGTTACGATGCAAGAACTCACTCTCCGATTCTTCATAATTGGCTTGTTAGTGGTTTAAATAAAGCTGGAAAAAAAGTTATAAGTGGAGGAATGTTGCCTACAGGAACGAATTATTTTGCAAATTTTAGACCAATATGTTTAGATGGAATTGGAAAAATTGAAATAGGTGGAAGTATCCAGATTACTGGCTCACATAATCCACCTGAGTATAATGGATTTAAAATTACTGTTGATAAAATTCCTTTTTTTGGAAAAGATATTTATAATTTAGGAGATGAAATCTTAAAGAGTACTATTGAAATTGAAGATAATGAAAAAGTTATTGAATATGATTTAAAAAGTGACTATATAGATTATATTGCTAATCAGTTTTCTCATTTAAAAGGATTGGAATTAAATGGAATATTTGATTGTGGTAATGGTGTTGCGGGAGTAGTGCTTAGAGATATTTTAGAAAAAATAGGAATTAAAAATTATGAAATTCTGTTTGAAAAACCGGATGGAACTTTTCCTAATCATCATCCAGACCCAACAGAAGAAGAGAATTTAAAATGGGTAAAAGAATCTCTTGTAAAAAGAGATTATGCGTTTGCTTATGACGGAGATGCCGATAGAATTGCATTTTTAGATAAACATTATAATTATAAAGGAGATATTTTAGCTTATTTTTTTGCAAAAAATATGAAAAACCCTTGTGTAATAAGTGAAGTAAAAGCAACTCAGGTTATGTATGATGAAATTAATAAATTCGGTCGTGCCATTATGTATAAAACAGGGCACAGTAATTTAAAAACTCTACTTAAAAAAGAAAATTGTGATTTAGCTGCTGAGGTTAGTGGTCATATTTTTTTTAATGACAGATATTTTGGAATTGATGATGCTGTTTATGTAACATTTAGAATAATGGAACTTATTGATAGAGATTTTGATTTTATAAAAGAATTTGAAAAACTGCCAAAAGTATATAATACAGATGAACTAAAAATAAGAACCACAGAAAATAAAAAATTTAAAATTATAGATGAACTTAAAGATTATTTAAATGAAAATAAAAATAGACTAAATATAAAAAAAATTATTGATGTTGATGGAGTTAGAGTTATTTTTGAAAAAGGTTGGGGATTAGTTAGAGCTAGTAATACTACACCTGTACTTGTTACTAGATTTGAAGCAAAAAGTAAAGAAGCTTTAGAAGAGATTAAAGAAAAATTCCAAAATATTCTTAAAAAATTTCTTTAATCTTTTTTATAACTATTTTTAATCTTTTTTCAATAAAACTATTTGATTGACTTTTACTCAATTTTGCTATATAATTTTATCAATAAAATAAGGTGTAGTGTAAGGAGTAAAAATGAGTAAAAGTTTGTATGAAACATTAGGTGTTAATGAAAATGCAACTCAGGATGAAATAAAAAAAGCTTATAGAAAATTAGCTAGAAAATATCATCCAGATATTTGTAAAAAACCTGAATGTGAAGAAAAATTCAAAGAAATAAATACTGCTTATGAAATTTTAGGGGATGCTGAAAAAAGAAAACAGTATGATACAATGGGCGATAATATGTTTAACGGTCAAAATTTCCAAGATTTTTACCGTCAGCATAAAGATGTTGATTTAGATGATATTTTATCTTCTATTTTTGGTGGAGGATTTGGAACTAGAAGCAGTGGATTTGAAGGTTTTGGTGGATTTGGTGGATTTGGAGGGGGAGGATTTGCCCCTGATTTAGATGTTCATGCTAAAATCCAAGTGCCTTTTGATGTTGCTGTAAAAGGTGGAGTTTTTCCTATTAATTATAATGGGGAAAGTATCAAAGTTAAAATTCCAGAAGGTATTAAAAACGGCCAAAAATTAAGAGTTAGAAATAAAGGAAAATCATTTCAAGGACAAAGAGGTGATTTGATTTTAGAAGTTGAAGTTATGCCTTCTAATGAGTGGGAAAGAAAAGGTGATGATCTATATAAAAAAGTCGATGTCCCTTTAAAAACGATGATATTTGGAGGTAAAATAGGAGTTGACACATTTAAAGGCAATATAAATGTAAAAGTTCCTAAAAATTCAAAATGTTGTCAAAAACTAAGAGTTAAAGGATATGGAGCAAAAGGTGGAAATCTTTATTTGGAACTTAGACCAATTTTGCCTAAAGTTGAAGACTTGGATGAAGATTTAGTAAAAATGATGCAGGAAAAATTACCTGGGTAAAGGAGGTGAAAAATGTATAGTTATGATGAACCGGTATATTTAATTAGTGTTGTTAGTAAAATATTAAATATTCATCCGCAAACATTAAGACAATATGAAAAAGAAGGGCTCATTAAGCCAAGCAGAACTGAAGGAAGAATGAGACTTTATTCTCAAAGAAATATAGATGAATTAAAATTAATCCTTTCATTAGTGAGAGATTTAGGAGTAAATTTAGCAGGAGTTGAAATAGTCCTTCAATTAAAAAAAGAAATAGAGAATTTGCAAAAAGAAATAGATAAAATGAAAAAGCAACAAGGATTGATCCCAAGAAATAGAAGCGTTATTATAAGAAAAGCCAATTACCAACTTATTTTAGTTGAAGAAAATGAAAAAAATTAGAAAATATGAAAAGGAAGTGTTAGTATTCTTTTAAAAAGTTTAAGAGGTGATTCTATAATTCCACCTCCTAAATCTTTTGAAACTTTTGGATTGTTTAGATTCCCATTTACCAATATATTGATGTGTAAATATCCATTTTTTCCAAAAAAGAGATAACTAAGTGCTTTACCTATGATTGGTATATTTTTTAATTTTATTTTTAGTATTGTATGAATTTTTAATCTTATTAATTTTTTATTTAAATTTATATATCCTTTTGCATTAAAATTGATATTTACCCCTTTTATTTTTATTTGTTTGAAATAGAGAATATTATTATAAAAAAGAAAATTTATAAAACCATTTTTGATTTTATATCCTTTAGCAGAAAAACCTGGCGTTTTTAAAGATAAAAGTGCAGGTATTGTATTGATAAAAGCTATTATATTATTTAATGCAGCTAAGTCTTTTACAGTTCCTTTATTGATATAAATTTTTCCTGTGTAAAAATTATCGGGGGATTTAACAATAATAAAATCTAAATTTATATTATTAAAATTATTAAAAAAATCAAAAAGAGGAACTAATGCTTCTTTTGTATAATTTTTACCTTCTATAAGCAAATATTTGTTTTTTGTATATCCTTTCAAATAACTTTTTTTATAGCTTGCATTAAAATTAAGTTCTTTATTAAATGTAAGTGTTGCTTGCTTTGTTAAAAATTTGTGACCTTTATAAACAAAATTAGTGTTTTTACTTATTATGACAACTTTAAGATTTTGGTTTGATTTTTCTTGTTTTTGAGCTAATTTATTTGTAGTATTTATAATGTTTATTAATCCTTGAATATTTATATCAATATTATGAATATATGATATGATCTTTTTAAAGTTCATTATTTTTGTATTTATAAATTTGTTTTGTATTAAAATATTATTGTTTTTTAAAATTATATTTGCATTCAAAGCATTTGGATTTTTTTGGTTTAATATAAAAGGATAATTTAAAACAGTTTTTGCAGATATGTCTATTTTGTTTTTTAAAAGTTTAATTATAACGGTACCTTTTTTGAAAATCTCATTAAGTATACTATATTTTAATAAAGATTTTAGAGAGTATAAATAAATGATTTTTTGTTTTATATTTATAAATATGAAACTATTTAAAAGATAAGCATAATTTTTTACTAAATCAACAACTATTTTTTCGGGATAATTTTTGATATTAAGATAATCACCTATTTTTAGATATTTAATGTTAATAAAGGCGTTAAAATATTTTTTATTTAGATTTACATTTAAATTTCCATTTGCAAGAAAGTTTATAAAATTATTTTTAAATTTAAAATTATTTACAATAAGAGAACTTTTATTTAAATCTCCATTTATTTTCATATTTTTATAAGAAAATTTATTTTTAGAATTGATTGAAAAATTTGCATCTTTTGAAATTATTTGATAATTTACATTTGTTTTATTTAAATCGGTATTTACACTAAAATTTATATTATTCTCTCCTTTTGTTTGGATAAAAGGGATATTAATATGAAAATAATCTAAAATATTTTTTACATTTTGATTAAAAAGTGTATTTGTATGAGATGAAAATTTAAAAGGTTTTTTTGAAAAATTAAATTTATTTTTTGTAAATAGAATTTTGTTAAATAATATTTGTTTGCTTATAGCTTTTTTTTGTTTTAAATCTATTTTTAAAGATTTTGCAAAAACATCAAAAATTAATACTTTTCCAATTATATCCGCAGTAGATATATTTTTTAAATTGCCATTAATATAATTCGTTTTTAAATTAAAATATTTATGGATTAGTTTATCGTTAATCAATTCATAATATAAATTTTTATTTTTAATAAATAAAACTTCTTTTATGCTTGCATTTATATCATTGTTAAGTCTTAAATTATTAGTATGTAAAAAAATATTTTGATTTATTAAGTTATAGTCAAATTCTGTATTTTGAGAGGTTAGAATGTAGTTTTTATACTTTATTTTTGTTTGTTTTGCATGAGCTAAAAGAAATTTTTGTGGAATATAAAAATTTAAGTTATACTTTTTCAGGTAAAATTTTTTAGAATCGTAATTCATGTAAGCTTTTTTAGCTTTTAATAAAATATAATTATTTGTTAAATTTATTTGATTATTAAATGAATTGATTAAAAAGATTTTATTTTTTATGTTTATAAAAGGAGAGAATAAATTTAAATTTATTTTTTTAGAATCGATATCGATAAAACCTTTTATTTTAATATTATTTCCTTTTATATCTGTTTTTTTTAATGACAATAAAAGTTCATTTATATTTCCTTTAAAATTTATTTTATTATTAGATAAGTTTAAATTGGCATAAAATTTTTTATTATTAAATAAACCGTTAAGGTGGGCTTTAATCTGTTTTTTAGTTAAATAGGATTTAAAAGAAAAATTTTTTATTTTATAATTTAAACACGAAATTTCTTTACTATATATAAAAGTGTTGTTGTTTTTTATAATATAGATTCCTTTTGTTTTAAAAAAAGGAGTAATTATATTAAAGTGGTTTTTATTTAAATTAAGTTTTTTTATTAATAAAATATTGTTTTTATAGATATCATTTAATTCTAATTTTTTAAAAAAAGGTAATATTTTTGAAACTAAATAAAAAGTTTTGTGTATTTTTATTACTTCTTTATTATAATCTTTTGAAGGTATTATATGAATTTTATTGATTTTTAAAATAATTTTTTTATTTATTTTAATAAATATCTTTCCTATTTGTAAATTATTTGATTTAATATCATACAAAGTAATTCCACGAAAGAGAGATATGAAAATTACAAATAAAAAAAATATTATACTAAATATTATAGCAGCAATAGAGGTCTTCCTGGTATTATCCATTTTTATCCTTTTTTATCTTACAAGAACAGTTTATACCCCTAGAATTTTGTTTATTCCAAAAGGTAATACAAATTATACAATAAAAATATTGCAAAAAAACAATCTTGATATTTCAAAAATGGATAAAATTTTTATACTCTTTTTAGGTTATCCTCAAGCGGGATGGGTTGATTTAAAAGGTAATATTATGACTAAAGCCGATTTTTTATATAGGCTTACCCATAATAAAGCAGCTTTAAAAAATATTACAATAGTCCCGGGAGAAACTAATTATTTTATTTATAAAAATATTGCTAAAAGATTAAAAATAAATAATTTTTATTGTAATTTTGATGAAGGCTTTATAAAACCAAATACTTATAGACTTCCAATAGGTATGAGAAGAAAAAATGTTTGTAAATATTTATATAATAAATCTTTAAAATGGCATCAAAGTTTCGCTAAAAAAATTTTTGGTGTTTGGAATTATAACATTTATAAAAAATATCTTATTATTGCTTCAATTATTCAAAAAGAAGCAGCAAATATTAAATCAATGAAATATATTTCAGCCGTAATTTATAATAGGCTTAAAAAACATATGAAACTTCAAATGGATGGAAGTTTAAATTATGGTAGGTATTCTCATATTCCAGTAAGTGCAGAAAGAATAAGAAGAGATAACAGTCTATACAACACATATAAACATTACGGTCTTCCGTTAAATCCTGTATGTGTAGTAAGTAAAAACGCTTTATTGGCGGCTATATTTCCTGCAAAAGTTAATTATTTATATTTTCTTAAATGTGGAAAAAGAACAGTTTTTTCAACTAATTATAAAGCACATCTTAGAAATATTAAAAGATGTAAATAAAATTTTTGCTACTTTTTGTAACAAAGAAAAATAGTGAAATCATAAAATTGTTACAAATTGTTAAAAAGGTGATAAAATTTAGAAAAAAAAGGAGAATATATGAAGCCGACAATTGTATGGACAAAAATAGATGAGGCACCATATCTTGCTACATTTAGTTTATTGCCGATAGTAGAGGCATTTACGAAAGATGCAAATGTAAATATAGAATTAAGAGATATTTCTCTTGCAGGAAGAATTATTGCTGAATTTAGTGATATGCTGCCTGAAAATTTAAGACAAAGTGATGAACTTGGATATCTTGGTGAGCTTGTAAATAGATTTGAAGCAAATGTGATTAAATTACCCAATATTTCAGCTTCAGTTGTGCAACTTCAAAATGCGGTAAAAGAACTTCAAAGCCAAGGATATCCATTACCAGATTATCCTGAAGAGCCAAAAAATGCAGAAGAAGAAAAAATTAGACTTAAATATGCAAAATGTATAGGTTCAAATGTTAATCCTGTTCTTAGACAAGGAAATTCAGACAGAAGACTTGCACAGCCTGTAAAAAATTATGCAAAAGCTCATCCGCATAGAATGAGAGATGTAAAAGAAGGTTGTAAATCTTTTGTAGACCATATGGAGAATGGGGATTTTTATCAAAATGAACAAAGTTTTATTTCTCCAAAAAATCAAACAGTTTCTTTTGTATTTGAAGATTATGAAGGAAATAAAGACATTTTAAAAGAACTTCCTTTAGAAAAGAATGAAATTTTAAGCACAAGTTTCTTAAGTAGGGCAGCTTTAAGAGATTTTTATGCAAAATCAATTCAAAAAGCAAAAGAAAAAGATATTTTATTTTCTTTGCATCTAAAAGCTACAATGATGAAAGTTAGTGACCCTGTAATGTTTGGGGATGCTATTAGAGTTTATTATAAAGAACTTTTTGATAAATTCGAAAATGAATTAAAAGAAATAGGTTTTAATCCAAATAACGGTTTATCTGATTTAGAAGCTAAACTTGATAGACTTCCAAAAGAAAAACAAGAAGCCATTAAAGAAACTCTAAAAGAGATTTATGCTAAAAATCCAAGACTTTATATGGTTGATTCTGATAAAGGTGTTACAAATCTTCATAAACCAAATGATGTTATTGTTGATGCTTCTATTCCGTCTGTTATTAAAAACGGACTTCAAGGATGGGGACCGGATGGCAAAACAGAAGATTGTGTAATTGATGTACCTGATAGAACATATGCGACAATGTATAAAGAAGTTGTGGCTGATTTGGTAAAACACGGGCAATTTGACCCAACAAAAGTAGGAACTGTTCAAAATGTTGGTCTTATGGCTAAAAAAGCAGAAGAATACGGAAGTCATGATAAAACATTTTTCCCTCCAAAAGACGGATTTATGAAAATCATTGATGAAGATGGTAATGAAGTAATGAGCCACGAAGTAAAAGCTGGTGATATTTACAGAGGTTATCAAGTAAAAGATGACGCTGCAAAAGACTGGATTAAGTTAGCAGTAAATAGAGCAAAAGAGAGTGGATATCCAATCGTATTTTGGCTTGATAGCAACAGAGCTCACGATGCTAATTTAATTAAAAAAGTTTTAGAAGAACTTCCAAAATATGATTTAAGCGATGTTGAATATTATATTATGGCGCCAGAACTTGCGATGAAATATACTGTAAAAAGATTTAGGTCAGGAGAAAACACAATTTCTGTAACAGGAAATATTTTAAGAGATTATTTAACAGACCTTTTCCCTATTATTGAAGTTGGAACAAGTGCTAGAACATTATCAATAGTTCCTTTACTTGCAGGTGGAGGACTTTATGAAACAGGTGCTGGTGGGTCAGCTCCAAAACATGTAGAGCAATTCTTAAAAGAAAATCATTTAAGATGGGATTCTTTAGGAGAATTCTTAGCGCTTGCTGAATCTCTTAAATTAGCTAAAAAACAAGGCGGAAGCGAAAAAATAGTAACTATTGCGGATGCACTAAATAGAGCTGTTGCAAAATATCTTGAAAATGATAAAACTCCAAAAAGAAAAGTAGGAGAAATTGACAATAGGGGAGCTCATTATTATTTAGCTACTTATTGGGCAGAAGAACTTGCTAATTGTGGAGATGTTGAAATTGAAAATAAATTTGCATCTGTGGCAAAAGAACTTAAAGAAAACGAAGAAAAAATCTTAAATGAAATTAAAGCAGTAGAAGGGCAACCTGCAGAAGTTGGTGGATATTATCATCCAAATGAAGAACTTGTTGCAAAATATATGAGACCAAGCGAAAGTTTGAATAAAATAATAGACGCTTTAAGAGCTTAATTGCTCTTTTTTTCTTTAAAGGCAAAAAATGAGTAATAAAGTATCAATAGTTGGAGCTGGAAATGTGGGGAGTATAGTTGCTTATTCTCTTGCAATGCAAGGGCTTGCACACGAAATTGTCTTAGTCGACAGAGATACAGACAGAGCTAAAGGTAAAGCACTTGATATGAGCCATGCTGCAAGTGCGGTGAGAAGCCATTCCATTGTAAGAGCAGCTGAAAGTTATGAAGATGTAAAAGATTCTAAAGTTGTTGTAATGACGGCTGGTTTTCCTAGAAAACCTGGAATGACAAGAGAAGATTTGCTTATTAAAAATGCAGAAATCATGGAAGATGTTATTCTAAATTTAAAAAAAGTAGCTCCTGATGCTATAATCATAACTGTTTCAAATCCTCTTGATGCAATGACATATACAGCATTAAAAGTAGGAGGATTTAAAAGAAATCAGGTAATTGGAATGGCCGGTATACTTGACAGTGCCAGAATGGCTTATTTTATTTATGAAAAACTGGGTTATGGAGCAGGGCAAATCAGAGCCAGTGTCATAGGAGGTCATGGCGATTTTATGGTGCCGCTTCCTAGATATTCAACGGTAGCCGGAGTGCCTTTAAGTGATTTATTATCTCAAAAAGAGATAGAAGAAGTAGTTGAAAGAACAAAACACGCTGGGGCTGAAATAGTAGGATATCTTAAAACAGGTAGTGCTTATTTTGCCCCTGGAAAATCTACAGCTATTATGGTTGACGCAATTTTAAAAGATTCAAAACAGATATTCCCTTGTGCCGTAATGCTTGAAGGTGAATATGGAGTTAATAATGTGGTAAACGGTGTTCCAGTAATGCTTGGAGGCAATGGAGCTGAAAAAGTTATTGAGGTTACTCTTGATCCTTGTGAAAGGGAACAGTTTAGAAAATCAACAACTGCTGTTGAGGAAATGATTGATGTTTTAGAAAAAGATTTTTTTAAAGGATAAAATATGAGAGTTGTAAAATATGAGGATATAGTTAAATCAATTAAAGATATGATTATCTATTCCACTACACATTTGGCGCCGGATATGCAAAAAGCTTTAGAAGAAGCTTATGAAAATGAAAAAAGTGAAGTAAGCCGTGCCGTACTTGCTCAGCTTCTTGAAAATGCTGTTATTGCCAAAAACGAATGGAAACCTCTATGTCAGGATACTGGTCTTGCGATTTATTTTGTAAAAGTGGGAACAGATGTAAAAGTTGAAGGCGGAAGTCTTAAAGAAGCTATTTATGAAGGAACGGCAAAAGGTTATGAAGAAGGATATTTAAGAGCTTCAACTTGTGATTGTTTCACTAGGGCAAATCTTAAAGATAAAGCCGGATATAATTTGCCTCCTATAGTTTATTTTGATTTGGTAGAAGGTGATAAAATAGAAATTGAATATGCAGCAAAAGGCGGAGGAAGTGAAAATGTAAGCCGTGCAACTGTGCTAGCACCGGCTGCAGGAAAAGAAGGAATCAAAGAATTTGTAAGAAAAGTAGTAAGCGATGCAGGTCCTAATCCTTGCCCTCCATTGGTAGTTGGTGTTGGAATTGGAGGAAGCTTTGATATGTCTGCTGTTATGAGTAAACATTCTCTTTTTAGAAACATAGGAACTCCAAATCCTGACCCTGAACTTGATATGCTTGAAAAAGAATTAAAAGAAGAACTTAATAAACTTGGAATTGGTGCTATGGGAATGGGCGGAACTGAAACTGTTTTAGCAGTACATATAGAAACATATGAAAATAGAATGTGTCATATTGCTTCACTTCCTGTTGCGGTCAATATTCAATGTCACAGTTCTAGACATTCTCATATAACAATTTAAAGGATAAAAGATGGCTGAATATAAATTAAAAACACCTTTAAGTGATGAAGATGTAAGTAAATTAAAATCGGGAGATATTGTTTATTTAAGTGGTGTAATGTATACAGCAAGAGATGCTGCACATAAAAGACTTGTTGATTTAATAATAAACGGAGAAGAACTGCCTTTTGATGTAAAAGGAACAGTTATCTATTATGTAGGGCCAACACCTCCAAAACCGGGCAATCCGATAGGTAGTGCCGGACCTACAACGAGTTACAGAATGGATCCTTATGCTCCTATTCTAATTGAACATGGACTTAAAGGAATGATAGGAAAAGGTAAAAGAAACGAAGCTGTAAAAGATGCCTGTAAAAAATATAAAGCTGTTTATTTTGGTGCAACAGGAGGGGCTGCGGCGCTTATAGCAAAAGCTATTAAAAAAGCTGAAGTTATAGCTTATCCTGAACTTGGACCAGAAGCAGTTAGAAGAATAGAAGTTGAGGATTTCCCAGTAGTAGTTGTAAATGACACATATGGTAACGACCTTTATGAAGAAGGTAGAAAACTTTGGGAACAAAAATAAAGAAAGGAGAATAAATGAATATACATGAATATCAAGCAAAAGAAGTATTTAGAAAATATGGTGTACCTACTCCAGAAGGTGGAGTTGCATTTAGTTCAGAAGAAGCCAGAAGAGTAGCAGAAGACCTTGACAGTGGTTTATGGGTTGTAAAAGCTCAAATACACGCAGGTGGTAGAGGAAAAGCCGGAGGGGTTAAACTTGCTAAAAGTTTAGATGAAGTTGAAGAAATTGCAGGTGAAATGCTTGGAATGACTCTTGTTACTCATCAAACAGGACCTGAAGGAAAAGTAGTAAAAAAAGTTTATATCGAAGAGGGTGCTGATATTAAAGCTGAATATTACCTTGGAATGGTGCTTGATAGAGCACTTGAAATGCCTGTAATGATGGCTTCTACTGAAGGTGGTATGGAAATTGAAGAAGTAGCAGCTAAAACACCTGAAAAAATAGTAAAAGTTGCTATTGACCCGACTATTGGATTTAAGCCTTTTCATGCAAGAAAACTGGCATTTGGCCTTGGCCTTGGTAAATCTGAACAAAAAGATTTTATAAAATTTGCATCAGCACTTTATAATGTTTATATGGAAAATGATGCTGAAATGATAGAAATTAATCCTCTTATCAAAACAGGCGAAGGTAGATTTATAGCTCTTGATGCAAAAATGGGATTTGATGATAATGCACTTTATAAACATCATGAAATTGCAGAAATGAGAGATTTAGACGAAGAAGAACCAACAGAAGCTGAAGCAAAAAGACATGGATTAAGCTATATTAAACTTGACGGAAATGTCGGTTGTATGGTTAATGGGGCAGGTCTAGCTATGGCTACAATGGATATTATTAAACACGAAGGCGGAGAGCCGGCAAATTTCCTTGATGTAGGCGGTGCTGCAAATCCTGATACTGTTGCAAAAGGATTTGAAATTATTTTAAGCGATAAAAATGTTAAATCTATTTTTGTAAATATTTTCGGCGGTATTGTTAGATGTGACAGGGTTGCAAATGGTATTTTAGAAGCTACTAAAAGAGTTGAAGTAAGTGTTCCTGTTGTTGTAAGACTTGATGGAACAAATGCTGTTGAAGCGGCAGAAATTCTTAGAAATGCAAATATAAAAAATATTATTCCTGCTACTGATTTAGAAGATGGTGCTAAAAAAGCAGTTGCTGTTGCGAAAGGAGAAAAATAATGAGTATTTTAGTAAATAAAGATACAAAAGCAATCGTTCAAGGATTTACAGGAAAAGAAGGAACTTTTCACGCTGAGCAATGTATGGCATATGGAACTAATATTGTAGGCGGTGTTACTCCAAATAAAGGTGGGATGACACATCTTGGAAAACCTGTATTTAATACAGTTGAAGAAGCTGTAAAAGCCACAGGAGCAACTGTTAGTATGATTTTTGTTCCGCCTGCATTTGTAGCAGACGCTGTTATGGAAGCGGCTGACGCGGGGATTGAACTTGCTGTAATTATTACAGAAGGCGCACCTGTTAAAGATATGATGTATGCAAAACATTATGCACAAAAAACAGGAATGATGACAATAGGACCAAACTGTCCTGGAATTATTACAGCAGAAGAGTGTAAGCTTGGAATTATGCCTGGAAATATATTTAAAAAAGGTAATGTTGGGCTTATTTCTAAATCAGGTACACTTACTTATGAAGCAAGTAATCAAGTTGTAAAAGCCGGATTTGGAATTACAACTGCTATTGGTATTGGTGGAGACCCTATTATCGGGCTTAGTTATAAACAACTCCTTCCAATGTTTGAAGCAGACCCTGAGACAGAAGCAATCGTTATGATTGGTGAAATCGGTGGGGATTTGGAAATTCAAGCAGCAAAACTTATTAAAGAAAAAATTACAAAACCTGTAATTGCATTTATTGCAGGTCAAACAGCTCCTAAAGGTAAAAGAATGGGGCATGCTGGGGCTATTATCAGCGGAAGCAAAGGAACAGCGGCTGAAAAAATGGAAGCACTTAAAGAAGCTGGTGCTTATGTTGTAGAATCTCCAGCAGATATTGGTGCTACTGTAGTAAAAGCTTTATCAAATAGAAAATAATTCTCCAAAAAATCAAAAGATTTTTTGGCTTCTTTTTATCTTATTTTTTAAATTCTTTTTATAAATTTTTAATTTATTTTATTACTATTCGTAACAATTTGATATATAAAATATCAAAATAAGAGATTTTTAGTGTTTATTTAGGTATCATATTTATGTAAAGAAAAGTAAAAGGAGACTAAATGGCTTTAAATGTAGATTTTAAATTAAAAGCACCTGAAAACACACCGGTGTGGGTGGATGAGAGTAAATGTAAAAGCTGTGATTTATGTGTTGATTTTTGCCCTACAGGGGTTCTTGAAATGGTTCCTGATCCTCATAATATTTTAGGACAAATGGTAAAAGTAACTCATCCTGAGTATTGTATTGGATGTAGGGAATGTGAACTAGAATGTCCTGATTTTTGTATTTTTGTAGCGGAAAGAAGTGAATATAAATTTAAAAAACTTAATGAAGTTAAAAAGTTAAAAGGAGAATAAATGTCAAGAGAAGTAGTATCTACTGGAAATCAACTTGCAGCAAAAGCAGCAATTGATGCTAAATGTAAATTTTTTGGAGGTTATCCAATTACGCCTTCAAGTGAAATTGCTCATGAAATGAGTAGATTGTTACCAAAAGTTGGAGGAGTTTTTATACAAATGGAAGATGAAATAGCAGGTATTTCTGTAGCACTTGGGGCTAGTATGAGTGGGGTTAAATCTATGACAAACACTTCTGGTCCTGGTATTTCACTTAAAGCAGAGCAAATTGGTCTTGCTTTTATGGCAGAAGTTCCTTTGGTAATTACAAATGTTATGAGAGGTGGACCATCAACTGGACTTCCAACAAGACCTGCCCAACAAGATATTCTTCAAGCACAAGCGCCAACTCATGGTGATTATCAATCAATTACTTTATGTGCAGGAAGTCTTGATGAGTGTTATACAGAAACAGTTAGAGCATTTAATTTAGCTGAAAGATTTATGACACCTGTATTTGTGTTACTTGATGAAACACTTGGCCATATGGTAGGAAAAGCAGTATTGCCTGATATTGAAGAAGTTCAAGAAAATTTAGTTGAAAGAAAAGTTTATGAAGGTGATGCAGCAACATATGAGCCATATAATGTACCGGCTGATGAACCTGCAATTTTAAATCCGTTTTTTAAAGGATACAGATATCATGTAACAGGGCTTCATCATGGACCTACAGGATTCCCAACAGAAGATGCAAAACTTTCTCAAGAATTGATTGATAGATTATTTAATAAAATTTTAAATCATAAAGATGAAATTGAAAGTTATGAAGAATTTATGTTAAATGATGCGGATATTATGGTTATTGCTTATGGAAGCGTTAGTTTGTCTGCTAAAGAGGCAATTAGACAACTTAGAAATGAAGGAATTAAAGTAGGTTTATTTAGACCAATTACTTTATGGCCATCTCCGGAAGAAAAAATAGATGAATTATGTAATAAATTTGACAAAATTCTAGTAGCTGAAATGAATAAAGGTCAATATTTTAATGAAATTCAAAGAGCAAGTGGTAAAAAAGCAGATGAATTTGAAACATTTTTTAAAGCAAACGGAAGACCTATTAGTCCGGCAGAATTTAAAGCAAAAATAAAAGAAATGGTATAAGGAGTTAAAATGGCGTTTAATTATGATTATTATTTAAGAACGGATAAAATGCCAACACTTTGGTGTTGGGGATGTGGTGACGGTATTATTATGAAAGCCGTTATCAGAGCCATGGCAAAACTTGGCTGGGATAAAAATGATGTATGTGTAGTATCTGGAATTGGATGTAGTGGGAGATTTTCAAGTTATATTGATGCAAACACTGTTCATACAACTCACGGAAGAACTATTGCTTATGCAACAGGTGTTAAGTTAGCAAATCCTGATAAACATGTAATTGTTGTAGCAGGTGACGGTGACGGGCTTGCTATTGGTGGTAATCATACAATTCACGGATGTAGAAGAAATATTGATTTAAATTTTATTTTAATTAATAACTTTATTTATGGTCTTACAAATTCTCAAGTATCTCCAACAACTCCAAAAGGTGCTTGGTCTGTAACTACTCAATATGGAAATATTGACCCGACTTTTGATGCTTGTGAGCTAGCAAAAGGTGCAGGGGCTTCATTTGTTGCTAGAGAAAGTGTAGCAGAAGCTCAAAAACTTGAAAGACTTTTTGTAAAAGGATTTGAACATAAAGGATTTAGTTTCTTTGATATTAATTCAAACTGCCATGTTAACTTTGGTAGAAAAAATAAATTAGCTCAGGCGAAACAAAATATGGATTGGATTGAAGGAAACTTAATTGCTAAAAATAAATGGGATAAATTAAACGAAGAAGAAAAATATGAACTTAAACAAAAAGGTATAAAACCTAGAGGTATTTTATATCAAGCCGAAGAACCTGAATATTGTGAAGAATATTATAAACTTATTGATAGAGTAAGGGGTAAATAATGAGAAAACAACTTAGATTTACAGGGGTTGGAGGACAAGGTGTCCTTCTTGCTGGTGAAATTTTGGCAAGAGCATATGTTAGTGCTGGAAAATATGGAATTCAAGTAGGGACTTACACTTCTCAAGTAAGAGGAGGACCTACAAAAGTTGATATTATTTTAGATGATGAAGCAATTCTTTATCCTTATGCAGTTGATGGAGAAATTGATTTTATGCTAAGTGTTGCTGATAAATCATTTCAATTATTTAAAGATGGTGTGAAAGACGGAGGAATTATTGTATATGAACCAAATCTTGTTTATCCAAATGATGATGATAAAGCAAGATGGAAAATGTTTCCTATTGATATTATTGCCATTGCAAAAGAAAAAGTAGGAAATGTTATTACTCAATCTGTTGTAGCTCTTGCTATTGCTACAAAAATGAATGGTATTGATAAAGACTTAGTATTTAATACAATGATTAAAACAGTTCCCCCAAAAGCAGTAGAAATTAATAAAAAAGCTTTTGAGCTTGGATATCAAGCCACAGAAGAAGTATTAGCAAAGGCTAATTCTTAATCTTCTTCTTTTTAAGAGTTTATAGCGTTTAATGCTCTTTGAAGTAATTCTCCGTGATATAACTCTTGTCTTGAAATAAATAATAAAAAGTCGCTAAGTTCTTTATTTCCTATTTTTTCTGCTAATATGAGACATTGTTTTTCAGCGTCCATTTCTTCTTCGATATTTTCTTTTAAAAATTCTACAACACCAATGTTTTCATATTTATTGTGTGGAATTGCTCTAGGAAATGTTAAAACTCCCATTTTGCTTGCAAGGTCCGCAAATCTTTTTAAATGATAAACAGAATCATAAGCTAAATCTGTAAAAGCTGCGTCAGCTACTGCTATATCGCTGTGAACTTTTAGGTATGAGTAGATTGTAATAAGTTCATATTCTTTAAATGTTTCTTCCATCAAAAAGAATATTAAAGCACTTTTTGATTTATTGCTTAGTTCAATTCCAGGAAGTTTTTTATTTTCGTTAAATGCTGTAATTTTACTTTCTACATCTAATTTTCCTAATTCTTCTATAAAATAAGAATCATCATTTTTTAATCTGTTTATTGTAGAGTCATTTATTCCTTCGTAAATAGCTAAATTTTCATCTAATTTAATTTTTAAAATTTCTATTAAATCACTTGAATTGTCTACTTTTATTTTTGCTATATTTTCATATTTAAAATCCATATTAAAAGGGATTTTTTTATTAACTGCATCTTGCATAAGCCATACCATATGTCTATATTTGAAAAGTGCTATATCATTTAATTTATGTCTTACATCAGCTTCTTTTACCATTACGCTTGCATATATAAATTTTATAAAATCTTCGTGAGCTTTTTGTATTATTTGTTGATAGTTCATCAATACTCCTTTTTATTTTAGTATATCAAAAGTTAAAAATTAAAAATTGATTTAAATCAATTTTTGTGTTTTAAGATATATTTTATCGCATTTTCATAACTTAAAGTTTTGGCTTTTCCTTTATATGCTATATCAAAGGCAGTTCCGTGGTCTACCGAAGTTCTTAGAATTGGTAAGTTTAAGGATACATTTATGCTTTTATCAAAATATAAAGCTTTAAGAGGAGCTAAACCCTGGTCGTGATACATTGCTATAAATTTACCTTTTCTTGAGGTAAAAGCAATATCCGGAACTAACGGACCGTAGAATATATTTTTTTCTAAAATTTCATTTGCCTCTATAATCGCAGGAATAATTTCTTTAATCTCTTCATCTCCTAAAACACCACCATCTCCTGCGTGTGGATTTAGGGCTAAAACTTCTATTTCTTTAAAATTAGTTGATTTGTAAAAATCTAAAAAAAATTGAATTAAATTCTCTTTTTTTACTTTTTTTGCTACTTCTTTTAGAGGAATATGTTCTGTAAAAAGTGCTACGTATAAATCCTCACATCCAAGCATCATAATGGCATTTTTTTTAAAAATATCTCTTAAAACTTCTGTATGACCTTTATATTTAAGTCCGGCTTTTCCCCACGCTTCTTTATTTATAGGAAGAGTTGAAATAGCATCAACTTTTTTTTCTTTTGCTAATTCAATAGCTTTAATAAAAGATTTATATGAATATTCTCCGCTTTTTGCGTCAATAATTCCAGGATTAATTTCAAAATCTCCTTTAACCTCAGCAATTTTAAAATCTTTTGGGATAGGATAGTTTAAAAGTTTAGCTCCTTTTGTTAGCATTTTTTCATTTATGCAGTAAATAGGTTTAATCCACTCTTTTATTTTTTTGTGTGATTTTAGAGCTATTTCAAGACCTATACCGTTTAAATCTCCTATACTAATTGCTACTTTTTGCATATTTTATTGCCTTTTGTAAATCTTCTTTTGTGTCAATTCCAAAGCTTTTTGTTTCAACTTTAATCATTTTTATTTTAAGCCCGTTTTCAATAACCCTTAGCTGTTCTAGTTTTTCTATATGTTCTAAATTACCTTTTAGATTTACAAATTCATCTAAACTTTTTTTATCAAATCCGTAAATACCTATATGACCTTTATATGTGTGTGATAAATTATCTCTATTATACGGAATTTTACTTCTTGAGAAATATAGAGCATTAGAATTTTTATCTACTACAACTTTTACTAAATTTGGGTCTTCAGCATCAAGTTCACTTATTTTTTTATAACAGCTTACCATTTTAAATTCATCTTTGATGTTTTTTAGAATATTTTTTACTTCTTGTAAAATTTCAGGCTCTAAAAAGGGCTCATCCCCTTGCATATTGATAACTAAATCATCATTTTTTAATCCTAGAATATCTGCAGCTTCTTTTATTCTATCACTTCCGCTTTTATGGCTTTTACCTGTCATAACAGCCTCAAAACCATATTTTTTACATATTTCAATAACTTCTTTTGAATCTGTTGCTATTGCTACATCGTCTACTTTTTGGGCTATTTTTGCACATCTTATTATCATAGGGGTGCCGTTAATGTCTGCTAAAACTTTATTTGGAAGTCTGCTTGAGGAAAGTCTTGCAGGAATAATAATCATAATAAGACCTTTTTTTGATAAAATTATATCATTAAAATTTAAGGAGTGAAAATAAAACTTTATCAACCTAAAAACGGATATTGTTATAATTCCGACACAATGTTTTTGTATGATTTTGTATCTAAATTCAATATAAAAGGTAATGTATTAGAAGTTGGCGGTGGATGTGGTGTTTTAGGGCTTTTAATAAAAAGAGATTTTCCTAAAATTAATTTAAATATAATTGAAAAACAAGAAATTATGTTTGAATTTATTTTGAATAATCTAAAAGAAAATAATTTACAAGCTGAGATTTTTAGGGGAGATTTTTTGGAATTTGATTTTAATAAAAAATTTGATTTTATTATTTCTAATCCTCCATTTTATAATGGAACGCTAAAAAGTAATAATGACATTAAAAGAATTGCAAGATATGAAGAATTTTTGCCAATGAGTGAGTTTTTTACAAAGGTAAATAAGATTCTTAAAGAAAGAGGGGAATTTATTTTTTGTTATGATGCAAAAAGAATAGATGATATAATTTTAAAAATCCCAAAACCTTTAAAAATTACCGATATAAGATTTTTTTATCCCAGAATTAATAAAGATGCAACACTTGTTTTAATTAGAGCAAAAAGACACGCAAAATCGGAAGTAAAAATTCATCCTCCATTAATTGGATTTGAAGGAGAAGATTTTTCAAAAGAGGCTAATAAAATATATAAAAAAGCAAATACTAAGAGTATTAAAATTTAAATGGAAAGTGAAAAATGAAAAATGAAAATATAATAGAAAAAGAAGATTTTCCTTATAAATTTGATGCTGATGCCTGTAGGGAGTGTGAGGGGAATTGTTGCACGGGAGAGAGCGGATATATATGGGTAACTCCTAAAGAAATTGAAGAGATAGCTAAATTTTTAAAAATGGATAAAGAATTTTTTATAAAAAAATTTTTAATTAAAGTTGGTTATAAATTTTCTATAAAAGAAAAACCTTATAAAAATGGATTTGCCTGTATTTTTTTTGATAAGGGGTGTGAAATTTATCCTGTTAGACCAAAACAGTGTAGGACATTTCCTTTTTGGGATTATTTTAAGGATAAAAGCAAAATTAATGAGCTTAAAAAAGAGTGCCCCGGCATAATAATGGATGAAAAATGAAAAATATAAAGTATAAAATTGGTTTTTTGATTTTTTTGTTAATAACAGGATGTAGTGTAAAACAGCCGCAAATAGGAGAAAAGGTATTTCCAAAAGAGGATGATTATATTGTAAAAGCTTTAGTAAATGAACAAAGTGGAGATTATAAACAAGCTGCAAATATATATAATTTTTTATATAAAAAAACAGATAAAACTGTTTATTTTAGAAAATATCTTTCAATGCTTTATGATTTGGGTAAATATAATGAAGTCATTAAAAAATCAAATGATTTTTTACAAGAGAAATGGAATGACGAAGTTTTTAAAATTAAAATTTTTGCATTGTTACAAAAAAAGAAATTAAAAGAAGCAAAAAATGAACTTCTTACAAAATTTAACAAAAAAAGTGAATTTTTTTATACAATGATGGCTTTTATTCTAACAAAAGAGCATAAATATAAAGAAGCACTTGAATATGCTAAAAGCGGCTATGCTCTTAATCCTTCAAAAAAGAATCTTTTAAATTTAAGCGATGTTTTGGTGAAAAATAAAAGATATAATGAAGCAATAGCATATCTTCAAACATATTTAAATGAATACGGCTGTGATTATGATGTCTGCTTAAGATTAGCACGTATTTATAAAGAAGTTTATGATATTCCAAATCTTGCAAATATTTATGAAAAATTAGGAATATTAGATCCAAAATATTATGTTTTAGCCCTAAATTATTATATGGATGAAGGGGATTATAAAAATGCTATCAGAATAGTAAAAAAACATCATTTAAATCAAGAGTATCTAATGTATATTTATGAAGAGACAAAAGAGTATAAAAAAGCGGCGTTGGTTGCTTTGAATTTGTATCTTAAAACAAAGGATGTTAAATATCTTTTAAAATATACAATATTTATTTATAAAGCCACTCCGGATAAAAAAACGGCAAAAGAAGTAGTCAAAAAACTTGAATATATAAAAAAATATATAAAAACCCCTTTTGTTTATAATTTTTTGGGATATGTCTTAATAGATAAAGATATTAATCCTGAAAAAGGCTTAAAATATGTTCAAAAGGCAATAAGTTTAAATCCTTCAAATACCGATTATATAGATTCTCTTGCATGGGGGTATTATAAACTTCATAAATGTAAAACAGCTTGGGATATTATAAAAACTGTTGACAGCGATGATGAAACTGTTTTATTACATAAAAAAAGAATAAAAAGGTGTTTAAATGATATTAAAAAAAATCATAAAAAAAACAAAAGAAGACTTAGAAAAAAGAAGAAATAATGATGATTTTGAAAAATTTTTAAAAGTAAAAAGAGATTTTAGAGATGTAAAAAAAGCTCTTAAATCAACACCTGATAATCCTTACAGGATTATTGCTGAGGTAAAAAAAGCAAGCCCTAGTAAAGGAATTATACGACAAGATTTTAATCCTATTGAAATAGCTAAAATTTATAATGAAGTAACGGATGCTATGAGTATTTTAACGGAACCGCATTTTTTCTTGGGTTCATTAGAGTATCTAAAAGAAATAAATAAATTTAGCAAAATTCCTCTTCTTAGAAAAGATTTTATAGTTGATGAATTTCAAATAGCCGAAGCTTACGCAGCAGGGGCTGATTTTGTTTTATTAATAGCAAAAGCACTTGAAACTAATGAGCTTAAAAAACTTTATAAATTTGCCAAAAATATAGGACTTGAAGTTTTATTTGAGATTCACGATGAAGAAGATTTACAAAAGGCTTTAGAAACAGGAGCTGAGATTATAGGATTTAATCATAGAAACTTAAAAACATTTGAAATGGATATGGATTTAAGTAAAAAACTTATTCCAAAACTTCCAAAAGATGTAATTATAGTAGCAGAAAGTGGAATAGGTTCACCTGAAATTATTAAAAAACTTCATCAAAATGGTGTAGATGCATATTTGATAGGTGAATATTTTATGAGACAAGAAGACATACAAAAAGAAATTTTAAAATTCAAAGCGGAATAATTTTTGCTTTGAATTTTAAAAAAGGATTATCTTGAAAAGAGTTATTTTTATTGCTGCACTCGGTTTATATTTTAGCGGATGTTCAAGTCATTATATAAATCCAACTCTTAATATGACTCCACCAAAATATGTAGAGGAGATGCCAAGCAAAGAAACGGATAATATTAACAATGATCCAGGTTCACTTTTTAAAAATTCCGATAATCTTTTTTCTGATACTAAGGCTAAAAAAGTAAATGATATAGTAACTGTTGTAATTACAGAAAATATTTCTCAAATTTCACAAGCTAGTAAAAAACTTAGTGAATCAAATCAAAATAACGGAGGTATTTTTGATGCAAGTGTAAGTGGAGGAGTGAATGTGGGAGGTAAAAATTATGCTCTTAAAAAGACAGGTCTTAGTCTAAATCTTCCTTCTATGAATTCAAATCGAACATTTAATGGAAGTGGAACGCAAAATACAAAACAGCAATTTAATACAACTATAAGTGCTAGAATTGTAAAAGTTCTTAAAAATGGAAATTATTATATTTATGGTACAAAAGAGATGCTTTTAAACGGGGAAAAACAAATTGTACAAATAAGCGGTGTTATTAGACCTGAAGATATAAGTGCAAATAATACAATTGATTCAAAATATATATCGGACGAAAAAATATCTTATAAATCACAAGGTGATATAAACGATTATACCAATCAAAGTTGGTTTGCTAAATTTTGGAATAAAATTGTGCCTTGGTAATTATTCAGTAATATATTCACTCAAAGCATCTGCTAATAAAAAATCATAAGAGTGGATTTTGTTTTCTTTTTTATACAATTTTTTTTCATATATTAAAATTTCTACTCTTTTTAATTCATTTTCATTTAATATGCTTTTATCAAATCCTGTTTTACTTCTAAGTCCTAAAAGGATTTTCTCTGTTTTTATATCATTAGGACTTAAATATTCATATTTGTAACTTATTGGATTTTTAATATATTTATAAACATTTTTTTGAGTATAATATCTAAAATTTTTCCGTTTAATAAATCCAACAGCTCCTGCTCCTATTCCAAGATATTTTTTATGTTCCCAATATCCCAGATTATGAAGGCAAGGTATTCCAAAATTGGATATTTCATATTGCCCAAATCTTTTTTTAATTTCTTTAATAAACCATATTTCAAGTTCTTCGTCTTCTTTTTTTTTAGAATAATCATCTTGCCATTTTGTATTTTCTTCTATCATCAATGAGTAGGCACTTATGTGGGTTATTGGCAGAGAATCCATAATTTTTAAATCATTTTGTAAAAGTTCATAATCATCCACAGCCGTTGCATAAATAATATCAATATTTATATTGTCAAATCCCGCTTTTTTAGCATTTTTGATAGTATCTGTTGCTATTTTAGCAGAGTGATTTCTATTTAAAAATTTTAGTTTTCCATCATTAAAGCTTTGGACTCCAAAGCTAATTCTATTTACTCCTAAATTTTTTATATTTTTAAGCCACTTAAAAGAAGCGTTTGGATTTGATTCTATTGTTATTTCTTTGGTATTTTTTAAAAATGGGTTAAGTAATTTAAATAAGTCTTCATAAAAAGAAATAGGCATTGTTGAAGGCGTTCCTCCTCCTATAAAAACAGTTTCAAATTCTTCTATATCAAATTTCTCAATCTCATTTAAAAACTGCTTTTTTATTGCTTTAAAATAATTTTTTTTTAAATGATTCAAGTTTGTATATGAATTAAAAGCACAATAATTACATTTGCTATCACAAAAAGGAATGTGAATATATAATAATGACGAATTATTCATAGAAAATGTAAAATTATTTTTGTTTTTTTTTATATTAGATTTGTTTTTATTTTTCATTTTTCATTTTCCATTCTTCATTTTTTAGTTATAATTTTACTAAAAAAAGGTGAAAATTTTGAAAAAATACAGACCAAATGTTGCTGCGGTTATACTTTCACCTAAATATCCCGAAAAAGTGGAGGTTCTTGTTGCAAAAAGAAATGATATAGATGCCTGGCAGTTTCCACAAGGTGGTATTGATGAGGAAGAAAGTCCAAAAGAAGCTCTTTTTAGAGAATTAAAAGAAGAAATAGGAACTGATAAAATAGAAATAATTGCCCAGATGCCAGAATGGCTTAGCTATGATTTTCCAAAAATAATAGCAAAAAAAATGTATCCGTATGATGGACAAAAACAAAAATATTTTTTAGTTAGACTTAAAAAAGAGGCTAAAATTAATTTAAAAACAGAAATACCTGAATTTGATGATTATAAATTTGTTAAACTTGGAGATATTTTCAAATATGTAAAATCATTTAAAAGACCTGTTTATAAAAAAGTAATTGAGTATTTTAAACGAAACGGATATTTATAAGGAGAAATATGTTAGTTGTTCAAAAATTTGGAGGGACAAGTGTCGGAGGACTTGATAGAATAGAAAATGTTGCAAATATTGTAAAAAAATATAAAGAAAATGGAGAGGATGTTGTAGTTATTGTATCGGCAATGGCTGGAGAGACCAATAAACTTCTTGAATATGCCGCTCATTTTACAAAGACTCCACCCCAAAGAGAAGTTGATTTATTAGTTAGTAGCGGCGAGAGAGTTACAAGTGCACTTCTTTCAATAGCACTTCAATCAAAAGGAATACCTGCTATTGCTCTTACAGGAAGACAGGCTGGAATTGTAACTACAAGTGACCATATGAAAGCCAGAATTATGAATATTAATCCTAAAAAAATGCAAAAGCATATAAAAGAGGGTAAAGTTGTAATAGTTGCGGGTTTTCAGGGGATTAATGAAAACGGAGATGTTACAACATTAGGGAGAGGCGGAAGTGATTTAACGGCAGTTGCAATAGCCGGAGCGCTTAAAGCCGATAAATGTGAAATTTATACAGATGTTGATGGAATTTATACAACGGACCCTAGAATTGAAGCAAGCGCAAAAAAAATAAATATGATAAGTTATGATGAAATGCTTGAACTTGCAAGTCTTGGGGCAAAAGTTATGCAGTCCCGTTCAGTTGAACTTGCAAAAAAATTAGATGTTGATATTGAAGTTAAATCATCTTTTGAACCTTTTAAAAAAGGGACATTAATAATAAAGGAGAATAAATTTATGGAAAAAGTTTTAGTAAGTGGTATTGCTCTTGATAAAAACCAGGCAAGAGTCAGTGTCTTTGGAGTTGAAGACAGACCAGGAATTAGTGCTGAAATTTTTGGAAAACTTGCAGATGAAAATATAAATGTAGATATGATTGTTCAAAATGTAGGAAAAGACAATAAAGCAAGTTTAACTTTTACTGTGCCTGCAACAGAACTTGAAATAACTAAAAAAGTTTTAAAAGAGTATGAAAACTCTTCAGAAGTAATAGAATATGACAGTGATATTGCAAAAGTGAGTATTGTGGGTGTGGGTATGAAATCACACAGCGGAGTTGCCGCCCAGGCTTTTGAAACTTTGGCAAAAGAAAATATTAATATATTAATGATTTCTACCAGTGAAATTAAAATTTCTATGGTTATTGCGGAAAAATATGGAGAATTGGCAGTTAGAGCGTTACATAAAGCTTACGAATTGGATAAATGATGGATTTAAACCGTTTTATTATGGATTTGATTCGTAAAAAGAATTATAAATGGATGGAAGAGAGAAGACTTGATTTTGTTCCTCTTTTATCTGTGTTTTTAAATCAAATTCTTGATGCAAAAAGTGTTCTTATTATAACCGATGAAAAAAGAAAATGGTATGGTGATTATCTTTTGGCAAAAATTAATAATTTTAATGAATTTAAACCTCAGTTTTTTCCTTTTTATGCATTGGCAAATGTTGTTCCTCAAATGCAAGAAGCAAAACATCCAGAGCAATATGATATGATAGAAGATATGCTTGAGGTGTCTTTTAATGATTATATTTTCTGGTATATAGGTCAGGAAACTCCTATGCTTAAATTTGCAAGAAAAAAGCCTGATTCTTTTTATTGGATTATGGATAATGATTTATCTAAAAATTTTTATCTGAAATCTACTGATATTTATTTGGATAATAAACTCTTAAATTTAGCCGATTTAGTTAACAAAAGCTTAAATGCGGCTGTTTTTGGAGAGATTGAAATTTGAGTAAAGCTATTATTACAAATGATATAGATAGATTTTTAAAAGCAATTAAAGCTTGGGAAATTGTAAGACGAGATGAACTAAAAGTTGATGATATTGCTTTTATAAAACAAAAGGCTTATATTTCCGATAATAATAAACGTTTGATTGTAATAGCGGCGGAAAAATTTAATATATATGCTCAAAATGCTTTACTTAAATTAATAGAAGAACCTCCAAAAAATATAGATTTTTTAATTGTTACAAATTCCAAGCATTCTTTACTTGATACTCTTCTTTCAAGAGTTTTTGTAGAAAAAAGAAGTTATAAAAAAGATAATTTTGAAAAATTAAAATCTATTGCCAATGAATATATTTTGGAAATTTTAGATTCCAAAAAAGAAAAAGAAGAAATAAAAGAGTTTTTATATGATATTGTAAAGCAAAAGGAACTAAACGAAGAACAGATGGAAATTATTACAAAAAGTATGAAAATGCTTGAATTAAATCTTGATAAGGAATCTGTTTTGGCTCTTGTGATGCTTAGTTTAAAGGTTAAAAAATGAGAATATTCAAATTAAACCCTGATACAAATATATCAAAAATTATGCAAAAACTTGGAGTTGATAAACCTGGTATTGAAATAATGAAAAAAAAAGCATCCAATTATATTTTTTATATAAAAGATATAACCTGTGGGGCGGCAAATATTTTAAAGCAAGATGCTTTAAGTATAGGAGCTGAACTTGCAGTGCCCATAGGAGTTCCTAATTGTAAAAAAGAAAAATTTGATGCAATTTTATTTTGTAATCAAAAGCAGCTTGAAATTTTATCTAAAAAAGAACTAACTCAACCTTTTAAGCTAAAAGATTTTGCAAAACATTTAAAAAAATTTGTTAATTTACCTAAATTCTCTTTAAAAATTATGGGTGTAATTAACGCAAATGATGATTCTTTTTTTGAAGGTAGCAGATTTAGAGGAATTGAAGCTGTAAAAGAGATAGAAAAAATGATAAGTGACGGGGTAAAAATTATTGATATCGGCGGAGTTTCTTCTAGACCAGGCAGTGTGTATCCGGGAAGCGCGGAAGAGTTAAAAAGAGTTAAGCCTATAATTGATGAAATTTATAAAAACAGGCTTTATGAAAAGGCAATATTTAGTATAGATACTTTTAAAGCCGAAGTTTTAGAGTATGCACTTGAGAGGGGATTTAAAATAGCAAATGATATTACAGGACTTGAGAATGATGAATATGCCAAAATCGTGGCAAAATACGGAGCAACTGTTGTAATTATGCATAAAAAAGGAAATCCGAAAAATATGCAAAAAAATCCTTTTTATGAAAATGTTATTTTAGAAGTTGATGAATTTTTTGAAAATAGGATTCAAAAAGCAAAAGATTTTGGAATAAAAGATATTATTTTAGATGTTGGAATAGGATTTGGCAAAAGACTTGAAGATAATATTGCACTTATTAAACATCTTGAGCATTTTTTACATTTTGGATATGAAATTTTAATGGGGGCTAGTAGAAAATCTATGATAGATATGATTATGAAAAAAGAAGGATTAAAAATCCCTACTGCTAAAAGGCTTCCTGGGACTTTGGCAATTCATATAGAGAGTGTTAGGAATGGGGCAAGTATTATTAGATGTCACGATGTGGCCGAACATTTTCAGGCTTTAAGAGTTTTTGAAGAAATTAGGAATTTTGATGTTTAGAAGACAAATTCAGTTAATAGGGAAAGAAAATCAAGAACTTTTAAGAGAAAAATCGGTTTTGATTGTGGGTTGCGGGGGGCTTGGAAATTCATTAGGAATGATTTTAAGCTGTATCGGGCTTAAAAAAATAGTTTTAATTGATTTTGATGAAATAGAAATTCATAATATTCATAGACAGTTTCAATTTCAACAAAATTATATAGGTCAAAAAAAAGCTGAGGTTTTAGCAAAAAAAATTAAAAGATGTGAAACAGAAATAGAATTTATTAATGATAAATTTAATGAAAAATTAGATATAAAAGTAGATTTGGTGTTTGATGCAAGTGATAATTTTAAAACAAGAAAAGAAATAGATAAATTTGCAAAAAAACATAAAATTCCATGGATTTATGCAAGTGTGGATGAATTTGTAGGACAGGTTGGAGTGTTTGAAACAAGTTGTTTTGATATGTTTGCCCTTAAAGAACAAGAAACAAAAGGTCAAATTCCTCCAATGGTTAGCCTTATAGCCAGTATTGAAGCAATGCTTGGAATAAAAAAACTGATAGGAAAACAAAAAGAGATTTTATATTTTGTTGATTTTAACGAAGAGCTTGAGATTAAAAAATTTAACTTTTAAAACCATTCACTGATTTTACGGCTTAAGAGAGGATCAAATAATATAAAAGCTATTAAAACCAATATTATTTGAAATATCCTATCCGTTTATAATTTCTTTCATTTTTTTTACTGCTTCAAAAAGTCCTGTAAAAATGGCATTTGCTATAATTGAATGACCTATATTAAGCTCTGTTATTTCTTTTATTTCTAAAATTTTTTCTACATTTTGATAGTTAAGCCCGTGTCCTGCGGCTACTTCAAGCTCTAAATCTTTTGCCAGTTTTGAGGAGTCTTTTAATAGATTTAATTCAATTTCAATCTCTTTTTTGAGTGTTTTTCTATCTATGTTTTCATAAAGTTTAAATGGAGTTTGATTTATGTTTGTATTTAGTGCTAAGAATATATTTGCAAATTTACCTGTATGAAGCTCTATCATTTCGGCGTTAAGTTCTTTTGATTTTTTAATCTGTTCAAAATCCGGGTCTATAAAAAGGGATACTTCTATATCGTTTTTATGTAATTTTTCTATTGTGTTTTTAATTCTTTTTTCGTTTTTTATAATATTAAGTCCGCCTTCTGTTGTCACTTCTTCTCTTTTTTCTGGTACAAGAGTTGCACGGTGTGGTTTAAGGGCACAGATAATATCAATTATCTCTTCATTTATAGAACACTCCATATTTACCGGTAAGAAGCTGTTTTTTATAATATTCTCAGCATCAAAATCATTCATATGCCTTCTGTCTTCTCTTAAATGAATAGTAACCTGTTCAGCTCCTGCTTGTTTTAAAATTTCAAGAGCCATTAATGGATTTGGTTCGTTTATTTTTCTTGCATTTCTAAGAGTCGCTATATGGTCTATATTTACTCCAAGTTTCATAATTAGCCTTTTTTAGGGTTATTATAGCTAATTTAAAAAATAATTTTTGTTATAATTTCTTAAAAAAGGATAAATATGAAATATTTTATAGGAACTGACCATGCAGGGTTTGTGGTAAAACCTTTTGTGATAGAATATTTAGAAAAAAAAGGAATTGAAGTAGAAGATTTAGGAACATACTCAAGTGAGAGTGTAGATTATCCTGACTATGCCCATAAAGTTGCCGAAGCTGTATTAGCGAATGAAGGAACTAAAGGAATTTTGATTTGTGGAAGCGGTATTGGGATGAGTTTAGCAGCAAATAAACACAAAGGTATAAGAGCTGCTCTTTGTCACGATGCCTATACTGCCGAAATGGCAAGAAGACATAATGATGCAAATATTTTATGTTTTGGTGAAAGAGTAGTTGGAAAAGGCGTTATTGAATCTATTCTTGAAGCATGGCTTACACACGAGTTTGAAGGTGGAAGACACGAAAGAAGGGTAAAAAAGATTGATAATTTTTAATTGGGTTTTTCTTACAATTGTAATTATTGTTATTTTAATTCTAACATTTAAGATGTTTTATTATAAGCATCTGCATGATAAAACACTAGCTGAAAGAAACCAGTTAAAAGAAGCATTAAGAGAAGCTGAAATTTTGATAAAAAAATATCAAATCCAGCTTCAACGCTCTCTTGGGAATATGGGATTATTGGATGAAGAAGTTGGTAAACTTAAAGCTGATTTAAAAGCAATAAAAAGCAGGAATTCCCAACTTAGAGTTGAAAACGAACAGTTAAAAAGAAGAATAAGAGAACTTGAAAATAAAATTGAGGCTTTGCTTTAATCCTTTTTTTTCGGTCTAAAAGCACTAGGACTTTTTATATAATCTCCTTTTATTAAATCAATAGCATAAGGAATTGCCGCCCATACAGCTTCTAAATTTTCTTTTATAGCTTTTGGGCTTCCAGGCAGATTTAAAATAAATGAATTTTTAACTACTCCTGCAGTGCCTCTAGCTAGTATTGAAGTTGGGACATATTTTAAAGAGTGCATTCTCATAAGCTCTCCAAATCCCGGGAGTTCTTTTTCGATTACTTTTTTTGTAGCCTCTGGAGTTACATCTCTTTTTGCAGGTCCTGTTCCTCCTGTTGTAAGAATTAAAGAGCATTTTAGATTTACAAGTTCATTTAAAGTGTCTATAATTTTCTCATAATCATCAGGAATTAATCTATAAATTATTTCGTAACTATTTGTTATGTTTTCTTTTAGAAATTTTTCAATTTCCCTGCCGCTTTTATCTTCATAAATACCTTCGCTTGCTCTGTCACTCATTGTAACAATACCGATTTTTACCATTTTTTACCTTTTGGGAAAAAAAAGAAAAGATTACTTAGCGTCGTAATCAATACCTTCTTTTTCTTTTAGCATTTTAATTAAATGTTGTTTATATCCTTCAACCCATTTATCAACATTATCAACTTTAATTCTTGCAACACCGCTTTCAATAGCAGCTTTTGCAACTGCTACAGATTCATCAATAAATACTCTTCTGTCAAACGGTTTTGGTAAGATATACTCTTTTCCAAATTTTAAATCAGCTCCATTATAAGCTTCTTTTACATATTGAGGAACTTTCTTTTCAGCAAGTTCTGCTAAAGCATAACAAGCTGCTATTTTCATTTCCATATTTACCGCTTTTGCATGAGTGTCTAATGCACCTCTAAAGATAAAAGGGAATCCTAAAACGTTATTGATTTGATTTGGATAATCGCTTCTTCCTGTTCCAATCATTAAGTCTGGTCTAACTTCCCAAGCAAGTTCAGGCTTGATTTCCGGATCAGGGTTTGCCATAACAAAAAGCATTGCATCAGGTGCTAGTGTTTTAACCATATCTTGAGTGATACAATTTGCTACAGAATTACCAATTACTGCATCGGCTCCTTTTAATGCATCAGCTAGTGTTACTATATTCTCATCAACAGCCCAAGGTTGTTTGTATTTATTTAAATCATTTCTTTTTGTTGTAATTGCACCTTTAGAATCTGTCATTATTATATTTTTAATTCCAAGAGCTTTATACATTTCTGCTGCTGCAATTCCAGCTGCTCCTGCTCCAACTACTACAACTTTAATTTCATCAAGTTTTTTGCTTGCTATTTTGCATCCGTTTATAATTGCCGCTGCTGAAAGAATGGCTGTTCCGTGTTGGTCGTCGTGGAATATAGGAATGTCACATTGTGCTTGTGAAAGCTTTTCTATATCAAAACATTTTGGAGCTTTGATATCTTCAAGGTTAATTCCTCCAAATGTTGGGGAAATTGCTTTTACTACATTAACAATTTCGTCAATTTCATGAACATTAAGTTCAATATCAAAAGCGTCAATAAAAGCGAACTTTTTAAATAATACAGATTTTCCTTCCATTACAGGTTTTCCTGCAACAGGTTTTAAAGTTCCAAGTCCAAGTACTGCTGTAGAATCACTTACAACTGCTACAAGATTTGCTTTATTTGTATATTCGTATGCTAAATTTTCATCTTTATCTATTTCAAGACAAGGGATTGCAACACCCGGAGAGTAAGCAATTGATAAATCTCTTGAGTCTCTAACCGGTTTTGTAACCTCAATAGCAATTTTCCCAGGGACGGGTTTTGCGTGATATTCTAGAGCTTCTTCTTTTGTAAAAGTTGGTTTTGACATTTCGTCTCCTTATAGTTTTTTGTTTATTATAGTTAAAAAGTTACAAAAAATTACAATAAATAGAGCTTATTAAATGAAAGTGTTACAAAAAGTAATTTTAAAATATGGTAGAATTCTTTTAAAAAAAGGCTAAATGTTGATTATTGATACTCATACACATTTGGATAATGAAAAATTTATTGATGATATTGATGAAGTCATAAAAAGGGCAAAAGATGCTGGAGTTAAAGAATTTATTATCCCAGCAGCAGATCCAAAAGATTTATCCAGAGCTGTTGAATTAAGTCAGAAGTATGATGAAATCTATTTTGCAGTAGGTGTTCATCCTATAGAAATAGATAAATATGAAGATAAATTTTTATTTGATTTTATCACTCATCCTAAATGTGTGGCAGTAGGAGAAATCGGACTTGATTATCATTGGGAAAAAGAACCTAAGCAACAAAAAAAACAGCAAGAGTTTTTTATAAGACAAATAAATATAGCAAAAAAGTATAATAAGCCTATAATTATTCACGTAAGGGAAGCTACAAAAGATACTTATGATATAATTAAAAATATTGATAATATAAGAGGAGTCTTTCACTGTTTTAATGCAGCTTCTCAGTTACTTGAATTTAGTGAAAATTTTTATTACGGAATAGGTGGGGTAATTACATTTAAAAATGCAAAAAAATTAATAAATGTTTTTCCCGAAATTCCTAAAAGCAGAGTTATAATTGAAACAGATGCTCCATATCTTACACCTCATCCTTTTAGAGGACAAAGAAACGAGCCGTTTTATACGACGCTTATCAGAGATAAAATTTCCGAGCTTTGGAAAGTAGATAAAAAAGAAGTTGAAAATATTACAACTGAGAATGCAAAAAGGCTTTTTGAGATATGAAAAAAATTTTAATTTTAATAGGAATATTTAATTTTTTATTTGCCAATATTTTTGTAAATAAAGATATCCAAATATTACATTCTCTTAATATAGAAAGTAATTTTATAAACAATCCATTATTAAAAGAAAAATATCGGTATTATAAAAGATATGAAAAAAGATATTTGGTAAATGCTTTAGAAAACGGATTTGAATATATTCCAATTTTAAAAAGTGAGATAAAATCTTCTTATTTACCAAAAGAGATGTTTTCTGTTGCAATGGCTGAGAGTTATCTAAATACAAGAGCCAGATCCGATGTAAGTGCTGTTGGACTCTGGCAGTTTATGCCAGCTACTGCAAAAAGATTTGGTCTTAGGATAAATGATTATGTTGATGAAAGAATGGATGCTATTAAATCCACTCATGCTGCAATAGAGTATTTTAAATATCTCCATAATTATCTTGGGAAATGGTATCTGGCTATTATGGCTTATAATGCAGGTCCTGCAAGAATAATAGAAGGTGTAGTACGGGCAAAACTTGATAAACTTTGTAGATTAAATCCAAAATTAAAATATTCTTCAAAAATGAGAAAATACAGAGAAATCGTACGAGAATATCAACTCTATGGTGCAAGATATTATTATAAGCTTTATAATTTATATAAAAAATTAAAAAATGTAAAGATTGATTTAAACAATTTAATGAGATATCAAAAAGGTTTAACAAGGCAGTATTTACCTCAGCAAACAAGAAATTATATTTTGAAAATTTTGAGTATTAGTTTTTTATTTGCGAATATGGATTTAATGAATTTTACAAACAAGCAATTAATGAAAGGAAAATCTACATTTGTAAGAGTTTATGTTCCTGCAGGGACATCGTTATATTATGTATCAAGGCTTTTAAATATAAAGTATCGCATATTAAGAGAATATAATACTCAATTAAGATACTCTTTTACACCTCCTTATAGATATTATATTTACATTCCCGCTAATCAGTATGAATATTTTAAGATGGCATTTAATCCCCAAAATAGAAAATATGTTTATATTTACAAAGTTAAAAAAGGGGATTCTTTAATAAAAATTGCAAAAAGATTTGATGTTAAATTAAAAATTTTAACAGCCTATAACAGCCTTGGCAGATTTTTACATATAGGTCAAAAACTTTTTATACCTTTAAATTCAAAAATTATAAATTATAGAATTAAAAGTGGAGATAGTTTATGGGCTGTTGCAAAAAAATTTGGTATTTCTTATAAAAAAATAATGGCTTTTAATAATTTAAAAGGTTCTTTTTTAAGAGTAGGGCAATTGCTTAAAATTCCTCAAAGATTTTAAATGAGAAAATTTCTTATTTTTTTATGGATAATATTATATATTACAGGATGTAGCAGCAGGTATGAAACATATTCTAGTTATGTTTTACCGTCTCCAAATAAAAAAGGAACTCAAAAACCTTATGTAGTAAACGGAAAAATTTATTATCCTTTACAAAGAGTTCCTATTGGATATACTCAAAGAGGAATTGCCAGTTGGTATGGGCCTAATTTTAATGGGCAAAAAACAAGTGATGGCGAGATATATAATATGTATGCTTTAACGGCAGCGCATAAGACACTTCCTATGAATACGATTGTAAAAGTAACTAATTTAAGAAATAATAAAAGTGTAGTTGTCCGAATTAACGACAGAGGTCCTTTTGTAGCTAACAGGATTATTGATTTAAGTTATGCAGCTGGTAAAAAAATAGGGCTAGATGTAACCGGAATAGCTCCTGTTAAACTTCAGGTTTTAAAATTTGAAGGTAAAGATTATGTAATTGGATATAAAATTCAAGTAGGAGCTTTTTTAAGAAAATGGGGAGCTGAAAAAACCGCTAAAAAATATAAAAAATTTGGTTATAATACTGAAATAGCAAAAATAGAGGGATTTTATAAAGTTTTTATTACCGGGTTTAAAACATATAATGAAGCAAAAAGATTTGAAATTATACATCATATAGCAGGATTTATAGTAGGAGATTAAATGATAACAATAAAAAGAGAGACAAAAGAAACAAAAATAGAAATAAGTGTGGATATTGAGGGAAAAATTCCAACACAAATTTCAACAGGGATAGGATTTTTTGACCATATGTTAGAAGCCTTGGCGAAACACAGCGGTATATCTATGCAAATTTATTGTGAAGGTGATATTGAAGTGGATTATCATCATAGTGTTGAAGATGTGGGAATTGCTCTTGGAACTGCTTTGTATGAAGAAGTTTTTCCTATAAAAGATATAGAACGATTTTCAAATGTTGTTGCAATTCTTGATGAAGCAGGAGTTGAGGTTGATTTGGATATTGGAGGCAGACCTTACTTGGTATATGAAATGCCAAGAGATGGTGCAATAAGAGATTTTGATTTGGAGCTTGTGGAAGAGTTTTTTAAATCTCTTGTATTTAATTTTAAAATAGCAGCTCATATAATTTATAAAAGAGGGATTAATAAACATCATATAGTAGAAAGTGCTTTTAAATCTTTTGCCGTGGCTTTAAAGAGGGCTTTAAAATATTCAAACAGCGGTATACCTTCTACAAAAGGCGTGTTATGATAGAACTTATTGTAATAGATGTTGACGGAACATTGACAGATGGGAAAATTTATTATACAAGCAATAATGAAGAGATTAAAGCTTTTAATATAAAAGATGGACTTATGATAGCTTCATGGAATAGACTTGGTAAAAAAAGTGCCATTATTACAGGTAGAATATCACCTATGGTTGAAAGAAGGGCAAAAGAGCTTAATATCACATATGTAGAACAAGGAATCAGAGAAAAAAAACGAAAACTTGAATCAATTTGTAAGAAAGAAGGAATAAACCTTTCAAATGTAGCTGTAATAGGCGATGATATGAATGATTTTTCTATGATGAAAATAGTAAATAAAACATTTGCCCCAGCAGATGCAAATACATTTATTTATGACTATGTATCAAATCCTTTGATTAAAAAAGGAGGAGAAGGAGCAGTTGCTGAAATGATAGAAATTTTATTAAAAGAAGAAAATTTATATGAAAAATTTTTGGAATTATGGGTAAAATAACTCTTTTTTTTATTTTTTTAATAGCAGCAATGCTTTTTCCTATATATGAATATTTTTTGCAAAAACCTGTAAAAAAGATTAAAATGTCAAAGAATATAGCCATAGCTAACATTTATAAAGGTAGATTTAGAACATATGATAATAATTTAACTAAAATAGGGCATTTTGATTCTTTAAATATATATAAAACATATTATTTAGCCGATAATCTTTATGTAAATGATGTAATAAAAAAAGAGCATTACAGCTCAAAAAAAGCAAAATTTGAAAATTCAGTTGTATATGCGAATATTTTTTATTATCAAAACAGTAATTATAGTCTGGATACTTTAAAAGCGATTTATTTTCTTAAAATAAAACTATTTAAAGGTGGTAAATTTTTTTTAAGAGGTAAAGATTTTAATACAACCGGAGTTAGATTTTTGATAGATAAGAATAAAAATATAATAGCGGATAATACTATTTTTAATTTAAAGGTTAATAAATGAAAAAGATTTTAATTTTTTTATTTTTTTTATCATTTCTTTTAGGACAAAATTTACACATAACAAGTAAGAAGTTTAAATTTAATTCCAAAATAATGCAGGGTGTTTTTATAGGAGATGTAAATGCAACGGAGAATAAAAATAATATTTTAAGCAGGAAAATGGTTATTTTTTTTAATAAAAATAAAAAGCCAATAAAATATATAGCAACAGGTAATGTAAAATTTATTTTAAATTTGGATAAAAATGCCACATATAAAGGGCATTGTGAAAAGCTTATTTATAATTTTAAAAATTATAATATTTATCTTTTTGGGAATGCTTTAGTTAAAAAGCTTCAAACAGGGGAATTGGCATCAGGAGAAGAGATAAAAATAAATAGAAAAACAAAAGATATAAGCGTAATAGGCAGTAAAAAACCTGTGAATATTATCATAAAGGTAAATCAATGAAAGTAAAATTTTTAAAATCAGCCCCTAGTATAAAAGATGCTATAGAGCCTAATTTTACTGAAGTAGCGCTGCTTGGTAGAAGTAATGTGGGGAAAAGTAGTTTTCTAAATGCTTTTACGAATCAAAAAATAGCAAAAACATCAGGGACGCCTGGTAAAACAAGGCTTATTAATTTTTTTGAAGTGGAAGATGAAGGTAAAAAATATATGTTAGTAGATTTGCCCGGATTTGGATATGCAAAAGTTTCAAAATCTATGCAAAAAGAGTGGGGTAAGAATTTGGATGAGTTTTTAAAAAAAAGATTTAATATAAAACTTTTTATTCATTTAAGAGATGCAAGACATCCAAATATGGAAATAGATGAAAATGTGGATAATTATTTACATTCATTTTTAAAAAAAGACCAACAGATCTTGACAGTTTTTACAAAAATAGATAAATTAAAACAAAGTGAAATAGCAAAACTTAAAAAAGAATTTCCTAATGCTCTTTTTGTTTCTAATGTAAAAAGAAGAGGAATATCTGAGATTAAAAGAAAAATAAATGAAATTTTATGGGGAGAATATGAAAATAATTAAACCTATTTTAAAAAATATAATAGATATTGAAGAAATTGTAAAACCTTATGTGGATGAAGGAATTATTTTAAACAGAGATGAAGATGAAATAGCAACTAATATCCGTTCTTATCAAATGGTATACAAAAAGAATATTCCAATAGCTGTGGGAGCCTTGCATATATTTTCTCCTTTTTTGGGGGAAATTCGTTCGTTAGCTGTAAAGAAAGAGTACCAATCAAAAGGAATTGGTAAAAAACTTGTTTTGTCTTTACTTAAGGAGGCAAAAGAGTTTGGTTTAAAAGAAGTTTTAGTTCTAACATATCAACAAAAATTTTTTGAAAAACTTGGATTTAGAGTTATAGAAAAAGAGGCGGTTCCTGAAAAAAAAATATGGGCGGATTGTATTAAATGCAAATTTTTTCCAAATTGCAACGAAATAGCATTAATTATATCTTTATAATTTTTTTTGCTTGTTTAGTAAATTTTTTTAATTCATCATTTGTATATTTTCCTTTACTGCTAGGAATGTTTTTTTTATGTTTTGATATTGTAATTGTTTTTGTTTTTTTGGTGTTGTTTTCCCTTTTACATCAATATAATCTGTTTTTGATTATAGGGTTTTATCTTTTTTTTAGATTTTTTTTAATAAAAAAAATTTATTCTTATTTTGATAAACAGTATTTGGATGTTATTTTAATCTTTATTGTATATTTTGTTTTTTTTATTTTTCTTTTTTATAAAAATCATAATTTTAATTTTGATGTTATTTATTCTTTATATAATTATGCCTTTGATATTTTTTTGTTTAGGATTTTTAAATGCGTTATAAAATTATAATATTTTTTGTATTTGTTTTTTATTCTATTTTAATTTACAGGACTTATACTTTAAGTGTTGTTTCAAATAAAAAATATTTAAATCTCTCAAAAGACAATTATACAAAAGTTGTTCCTATAGCACCGGTTAGAGGTATTATTTTTGATAGATTTGGCAATGCTTTGGCTTTTAATGAACTTAGATTCGATTTGGATTTGAGGCCACATTTAAAAAAAAAGGAATTGAAAAGTACTATTAATGATATAGCAGATGTAATGGATGTAAATCAAACCAAACTTTATTCTATTTATAGAAATCAGGATTCTCTTTATGATAATAAAGATATTCCTGTAATTAAATATATAAATGAAGATACTGTTTTTAAAATAGAACCAGTATTAAGCTTAAATCCAAATATTTCCTTTAAAACGGTATATTTTAGAAAATATCCTTATAAATATTTCCTTTCAAATATTTTAGGATATGTGGCAAGAGCAAGTGTAAATGATATAAAAAAAAATAAAGTAATAAAATATACTCAAATTGCGGGTAAAAGAGGAATTGAAGCTTATTATGATAATATTTTACAAGGAGTTGCTGGAAAAAAAATAGAAATTGTAAATGCAAGAAATAGAGTTTTAAAAGTCGTAAAATATATCCCTCCAAAATCTCATAATATTGTTTTGAGTGTTGATACAAATTTGCAGAAACATATTTATAATAAAATGATGAAAGAAAAAGCAAAAGGTGCAGTTATTGTTATGCGAACAGATGGAGAAATATTAGCTTTGGTATCAGCACCAAGTTATGATAATAATTTATTTGTAAAAGGAATTTCTTATAAAAAGTGGAATGAACTTTCACATAATATTTACAATCCTTTACTTAATAAACCTGTAAGTGGGGTCTATCCTCCAGGCTCAACTGTAAAACCAGCAGAAGCTCTTGGAGCAATAGTAAGTGGAAAATGGAATCCATGGAAAAAAATAGAATGTCCTGGTTTTTTAGAAATAGGGCATAGGAAATTTAGAGATTGGGATCCTTTTGGACATGGAAAGACTGATGTTATTAAAGCTATAAAAGAAAGTGTTGATACATATTTTTATCAAGTTGGATTGAAATTGGGTATTAATTATTTATCAAAAATATTTAAACAAATGGGATTTGGAAAAAAAACAGGTATTGATTTGCCTAACGAAAAAAGCGGGATTGTTCCAAGTAGAGAATGGAAAGAGAAAAGATATCATCAACCCTGGTTTTTAGGGGATACTGTAAACACTTCTATAGGACAGGGATATTTTTTGGTAACTCCTATTCAGATTGCGGTAAATACAGCTCTTTTAGCAAGCGGTAAACTACCAAAACCTTTTATTGTGAAAAAGATAGATAATAATTTAACTAAGCCGGTTTTAAAAGATGTATTAAATAAAAAAGAAAAAAAGTCTTTATGGATAGTAAGAAAAGGAATGTGGGAAGTCTGTAATGCTCCCGGAGGGACTGCAACAAGACATATTCATACAAAAATAACAATTGCCGGAAAAACAGGAACTGCTCAAGTATATTATGTCCCTCAAGTAGTGAAACAAAGAAAAAAAGAAAGTGAGCTTACTTATTTTCACCGTTCTCATTCTTGGCTTACAACATTTGGACCATATAAAGATCCTCAGTTTGTAGTAACTGTTTTAATAGAACATGGAGGACATCAAGGAGGAAAGATAGCAGGGGAAATAGTGAGTTATGTTTATAATTATTTGGTTGATAAAGGATATATTAAATAATTATTTACAAGCAGCTTTTAATCCTAATTTGCATGCTTTTTTTAGATATTTATTTTTTATATTTGAATTATTTGATAAATTTGCATAAGAAAAGCATCCCCATGCAGATTTTTCTTTTATACAGGCAAGTTTAAAATCTTTTTTTGCTTTTATACAATTATGCGAAAGATATGCATAAAGACCATTATTATAGTAATCTGCAAATAAACTTACACTAAATAATGATAATATTATTATTGATTTTTTCATAATTTCTCCTTAAATAATAAATGGTTTTATCTCTTCTTTTTTTATTTTTTTTGAATTATAGCTTTCATCATTTATTATTATACCACCTTCATCAAATTTTGTATAGCTTATCATAAAATCCGCAGCTTTTTGTTTAACTTTTTCAGGGGCGTTTTTTTGAATTAATCCAACAGGTCCCGGAAAGCCTGCTGGGAACATTTTTTCAAAGATATCTCCTTGATATGATTTTAAAACAGGATTTTCCTCAGCTTTTCTTGATATTATTATTTTAAAGCCTTTATAATTTATATGTCTTCCAACTTTTAAAATATCTATCTCATTTGGGGTTAATTTAAGGTTTTTTGAATAATCTTTTAATCTTTTTGCAAAATTTATGTCTGTTAATAAACATCCGCCTCCTGGAGATTCATAATCTTCTAAGTCATATTTAATAGCAAGTTCCATTTGTCTTTTTCTGTCTCTTCCGCTGATATTTAAAAGTTTTTCTCTATCAACCCATCCCTTTATTTCCGGAGTTGTAATAGGAAGCAATTTTGCACTAAGAGGTCTTAAAACAAGATTTTCTTTATCGGAGAGTTTATTTACACATTGCATTGCTTCTTTTCTTTGGCTCATAGGTCTTTGTCCTATAACTTCTCCGCTTATTATAAAAGAAGCGGTTTTTTCTTCTAGAAGTTCTTTTGCACTTTTTATCATAAAAGCGTGGCAGTCAATACAAGGATTCATATTTTTGCCGTATCCGTAAACAGGGTTAAAAAGAATATTTTTTATATACTCATCTTTTTTATCAACTATATTTAATTTTATATTTAATTTCTTAGCCATTTGTAAAAGATAATCTATCTTTTTTTTATTTGCTTCAAATCCCAAATCAATATAAATACCTTCTACTTCTATATTTTGGTCTTGTATTGTTTTTATAGCTAAAATACTGTCAAGTCCGCCGCTAAATAGAGCTAATGCCTTCAACAAATTCTCCTTTTTTTATTTTTTGTAGTTTTAAATTCATATTTTTCAAGAGATGAAGTTTTTCTTCTCCTTTGATAGTAGGGTCAAGTCTTATTTGTAATATTTTGTTTTGATAATAAGGAATTAAAATTTTTCTTATTTGATTTTTGAGGGTAACTAAATCAAGTGTTTTTATATCATCTCTTAAAACTATCTCAAGCACTCTTGCATCTTCAAAATTTTCGGCATAAACGGCACTTAATTCATATGAATGGGTTTTGAACATTGCAGATGAGAGGTATTCTACCACACTATTCATAATTTGGGGGTTTTCATAAAGTGTTTTTATAATCCCAGCTTCTGCTATATCTATTTTTTTATTTAGATTTAAATTTTGATAAGCTGTGTTTGTTTTTGCTTTTAATAAATTTGGAGATATATTTAAATAAGGGGCTGTTTTATTTGCAAAATCTTCTTTTAAAATATCAGGAAGCGAATTGATATAAGATTTTATTTCATTTATTGCATCTCTTTTTTCAATAGGATTTTTAAGGTTATATTTTTTTAGGGTAAAATTTATGATAAAAGAGCTAAAAGGAATTTTTTCTTTAAAAATCTTGTCTAAATTTTCTCCGTTTTTTACTGCGTCTGCCGGGTCTTCTCCTTCAGCAAATAATACCACTCCCCCGTCAAAATACTCTTTGTATAAAAGTTTTGCGGCTTTTAGTGCGGCATTTATACCTGCATTATCACTGTCATATGCTACGGTTATTTCGGGATTTAGTTTTTTAAGTATTGGCAGATGTTCTGTTGTAAGGGCAGTTCCAAGTGTAGCAACGGCGTTTTGAATGCCAGTTTGATGAAGCATAATAACATCCATATATCCCTCAACAATTATTATTTTTTTACTTCTTAAAATATGTTCTCTTGCAAAATTTAGTCCATAAAATGTTTTGGATTTATTAAAAATAGAAGTGTTTGTGAAGTTGATATATTTTGCCGGGTGGTTTGAAATTGTCCTTCCTCCAAAGGCGATAATTTTCCCGTTTTGAGAAAATATAGGAAAAGTAATTCTTTCAATCAGTCTTGGATACTCTCCAGTTTCATTTAAAACTCCAAGTTTTCTAAGCTCTTCAAAATTTAAATGTGCATCTTTAAAAAATTTAAACTGCTCAATAGAAGATGGGGCATATCCAATGGCAAATTTTTCTATAGTGGATTCAAAAAGTCCTCTTTTTTTAAGATATTCTAAGGCATTTTGATTAGTAAAAAGTTTTGATTCATAAAATGAATTTACTTTTTCTAAAAGGTCTATATTTAAGAAGTTATTTTTTGAAGAGTATTCAAGCTTAAAATTAAACATACTAGCCAGCTTTTCAATGGCTTCAGGATAACTTAGTTTTTCTATTTCCATTATAAATTTTATGGCATCGCCGCTTGCACCACATCCAAAACAGTGGTATATCCCTTTAGCCGGACTTACTACAAAAGAAGGTGTTTTTTCACTGTGAAACGGGCATAGTGCTGTGAAATTGCTCCCTTGTTTTTTAAGCTGGACATAGTTTCCTATAACATCAACAATATCTATTATGCTTTTTAAATGTTCTATTGATTCTTGTTTTATCATAAATAGAATTATACTATAATAACAAGAGATTATTTAAAGGAAAAAAATGAATTATCGAGACCCTCTTTTTAGTGTTATAATGTTTTTTCTAATAATTTTGAGTGCTATTGTTTTAGCATTAGTTTTTGGAAAAATAAAAGAGTATTTAAAACAAAAAGAGATAGAAAAACTTATGAAAAATTTTGAATATTTTAATGAAGATTTAAATAACCCCCTAAATGCCCTTTTACTTTTGGCAAAAGCTTATGAAAAAGAGGGAAATTATGAAAAAGCTATTGAGATTTTTTTATTAATTCAAAAAAATTATCCCTCAAATAGAAATCTTTTAAATATTGCAAACTGTTATTTTAGAGCTGGTTTTTTACAAAAATCACAGGGGATAGTAGAAAAAATATTAAAAACAAATCCCAGAAACAAAGAGGCTTTAAAGTTACTGATTTTTATAAATGAAAAATTTAACAACATAAAAGAAATTATAGATATTTTAGAGATTTTTGATGAATTAGAAGTCTCTTTACCAAAAGAAAAAGCAAATGCTATGATAAAACTCTTTTTGCAAAACGGATGTAATATAGAAGAATTTTGTGATGGAGTAAAGGATTTTGAAGATATTTACAAAAAATATCCTTTTGTTAAAAGAGAATATTTAAGTTATCTTTTTAGAGTAAATCCTAAAAAGGCGTATGAATTAGTGGATGTTTATGAAAATCTGGATTTATATTGGCATAGAAACGATATTCCTGAGAATGAAAAATTTTGTAATATTTTAGCAACTAAAAAACTTACTAATTGCAAGAAAAAAGCACCTTTTGAAATAGAAGTATTAAAAAATTTAAATAATAATATAGCCGAACTTGAATTTGAATATATTTGTGAAAATTGTAAAAAAGCATTTCCTTTATATTCTACCAGATGTCCGAAATGTCATGAACTTTTTACACAAAAGCTCATAATTAAACTTATGGAGAAAAAAGAGGTTGAGAATATTGAATATTAATGGTAAAATTCAAATAAAAAAAGGTCTGAAATGGCGTATGAAATAGATAAATTAAAATTAGATGAGATTTTAGCAAAGCATAAGTTAAGTAAAGAGGATTATGAACATATAGTCAAAATCTTAGGCAGAGAGCCGAATTTTGTGGAACTTGGAGTTTTTAGTGCTATGTGGAGTGAGCATTGCAGTTATAAATCAAGCAAATGTTATTTAAAAGGTTTTCCTACTAAAGCTCCTTGGGTAATTCAAGGTCCTGGGGAAAATGCAGGGGTTATTGATATCGGCGGTGGAATGGCTGCTGTATTTAAAATGGAAAGCCATAATCATCCAAGTTTCATAGAACCTTATCAGGGTGCTGCAACGGGAGTTGGTGGAATACTTAGAGATATTTTTACAATGGGGGCAAGACCGGTTGCTAATCTTAATGCAATTAGATTTGCCCATGTTAAAGGAAATGATAATATAGCAAAACTCCATAGACACTTACTAAGCGGGGTTGTAGCGGGAATTGCAGGATATGGTAACTGTATAGGAGTTCCTACAATAGGTGGTGAGACGGCATTTGAGGATAGCTATAAAGGAAATATTTTAGTTAATGCTTTTGCACTTGGAATCTGTGGGGAAGATGAAATTTTTTATGCAAAAGCTGAAGGAGTTGGAAATCCTGTTATTTATGTAGGAAGTAAAACAGGAAGAGACGGTCTTGGTGGGGCTGTTATGAGTAGTGATTCTTTTAAAGAAGGGGATGAAGACCAAAGACCGACTGTCCAGGTAGGTGACCCGTTTACTGAAAAATTACTTATGGAAGCTTGTTTGGAGTTATTTAAAACAGATTATATTGTAGGTATTCAGGATATGGGTGCTGCCGGACTTACTTCAAGTAGTTTTGAAATGGCAAGTAACAGCGGAAGTGGGCTTATTATGAATCTTGATAAAGTGCCTATGAGAGAAGAAGGAATGAATCCTTATGAATTAATGCTTAGTGAATCACAAGAGAGAATGCTTATTTGTGCAAAAAAAGGGTATGAAGATAAAATTATAGAAATTTTTAAAAAATGGGATTTAGATGCTGAGGTAATAGGAGAAGTTACAAATACAGGAAAAGTAGAACTTTTCTGGTATGGAGAGAAAGTAGCCGATATTCCGGTAGGTCCTATTACAGATGAAGCACCTGAACTTTGTAGACCTGTTAAAGAACCTGAATATCTAAAAACAATTAAAGATGTCGAAATTCCTGAGGTTGATACTCAAACAGCATTTGAAAAACTTATGAGTGAGAGTGAAGTTGTTGATAAAGCTTGGATTTATGAGCAGTATGATTCAATGGTTGGAACAAATACAGTAGATACAAAAAGAGCAGACGGAGCAGTGCTTAGAGTAAAAGAAAATGGCAGATTTATAGGAATGAGTGCTGATTGTAACGCCAGATTTAATTATATAAATCCACGCCTTGGAGCTGCTGCTGCTGTTATGGAAGCCGGGAGAAATGTAGCTGTTAAAAAAATTAAACCCCTTGCAATTACAGATTGTCTAAATTACGGAAATCCTGAAAATCCTGAAATTATGTGGCAGTTTAAAGAAGGATGTGAAGGTATAAAAGAAGCCTGTGCGGCACTTAATACACCGGTAGTGAGTGGAAATGTTTCTCTTTATAATGAAAATGAAGGATACGGTGTTTATCCAACCCCTGAAATTGCAACTGTAGGGGCAGGGGATGAATTTAGAAGCACTGATTTAAAAGAAAAAGGAAACACTATTTATATTTTGGGTGAAACAAAAAGTGAATTTGGCGGAAGTTTATATTTAAAAGTATTTGGTGAAAAAGTTGCTGGAGTTCATCCGAAAGTTGATTTTGAAAAAGAGCTAAAATTATGGGATATTTTAGAAAGTGATTTAATTAAAAGTGCAAAAGATATTTCAAATGGAGGTCTTGCGATTGCAGCTTATAAATGGGCGTGTGTAAGTAATAAAGGGCTTGATATAAATGTAAAAGTCAATAATCCTATTGATATTTTTAGTGAAAGTTTAAGCAGGGCGTTTGTTGAAATTTCTCCTAATGATGAAAAAGAATTTGAAGAGCTTTGCAATAAAAAAGGTATTTATTTTGAAAAAATTGGAATTGTCGGCGATGATAAAATAAAAATCAATAATGTTGAAGTAAATTTGGAAAAGGCAAGAGATATATATTTTAATACATTTCCAAAAATTATGAAAAGTGAAATTTTATAAGAATGGTGAGCCCTGTGGGAATCGAACCCACAACCCTCTGATTAAGAGTCAGATGCTCTGCCAATTGAGCTAAGGACTCTAGTGAGATATGATTATATCACAACTCGTTTCTTATTACAAGACTTTTTGGAAGATTAAATTTTTCTATAATTTCTTTTTCTTTTTCTCTCATTTCCCCGTTATCTGTTTCATGGTCATAACCTAATAGATGCAAAAGTCCGTGAATAAAAAGAAGTTTTATTTCATCTTGTGTGGAGTGAGTAAATTCATTTGCACCTTTTTTTGCAGTGTCAATTGAAATTATAATACTTCCAAGAGGCATACCGGGCATATTTTCTAACGGGAAGCTTAAAACATCGGTTGGTCTATCTTTTTGTCTGTGGATTTTATTTAGCTCTTGTATCTCTTTATCTGTTGTCAAAATAAGTTCAACATCTTTATTTGTCAGATATTTATAAATTTCTTTTAGTAAATTTATATCAAATTCAAAATTACTTCTATTTTCAAAATCTATCATTTTTTGACCTTTTTTAGTAAAATTATAATAAAAAAGGCGTAAAATGAAAAAAGCCGTTGTAATTTTGAGTGGGGGAATGGACAGTTCTACCACTGCTTTTATAGCAAAAAAAGAAAATTATGAAATAATACCTTTACATTTTAATTATGGACAAAGAACCCAAAAAAAGGAATTAAAAAGTTTTGATGATATTTGTGATTATTTAAATATTGAAAATAGATATGTGATTGATATTCCGTTTTTTAAACAGATAGGGGCAAGTGCTTTAGTTGATGAAAATATAGAAGTGCCCGTTGATGGAATAAAACCTGGAGTGCCTGTAACATATGTTCCTTTTAGAAACGGAATTTTTCTTTCTATTGCAGCTGCAGTTGCAGAAAAAGAGGGGGCAAGTGCGCTTTTTATAGGTGTGGTTGAAGAAGATAGCAGCGGGTATCCAGACTGTAGGGAAGAATTTATCAAAAATATGGAGTGTGCCATAAATTCAGGCACTAAACCAAAAACAAATATACAAATAAAAACACCTCTAATTCATCTAAAAAAAGAGGATATTGTAAAAAAAGCCCTTGAAGTTGGAGTTCCTTTGGAGCTTACTTGGAGTTGTTATAAACAAGAAGATGAAGCCTGTGGGGTATGTGACAGCTGTAGGTTAAGACTTAAAGGATTTGAAAAAGCAGGGATTAAAGACCCTATTAAATATAAAGAGTAAAATTATTATGTTAAGTTTTTAATGGAATCTATAATAATATTAAATCAAATATAAAATAAGGGTTTTGATTTTCTTAAATAAAACAACAAAGGAAAAAAATGAAGAAAAAAATACAAATAGTCCAAACACTGCTGGATTCATTACCGTTTATTAAAAAATTTTATGGAGAGACTATTGTAATAAAATATGGAGGGGCTGCTCAAATTGATGAAAAACTAAAAGAATCTTTTGCTGTTGATATTTTGATGCTTTATATGGTGGGGATTAAACCTGTAATAGTGCATGGAGGCGGAAAAAGAATAACAGAAATTTTAGGCGCTCTTAATATAAAAACAGAATTTAAAGACGGGGTTAGAGTAACAACTAAAGAATCTATAAAAATAGCCGAAATGGTACTAAGTGGGGAAATAAATAAAGAAATTGTAAATATGTTAAATCAGCACGGAGCAAAGGCTATTGGAATAAATGGGAAAGATATGTCTTTTATGAGGGCAAAAGAGCTTGTTGGTTATACAGGTGAAATTATTTCAATAGACGGAATTTTTATAAATAAACTTTTAAGTGAGAATTTAATTCCAGTGATTGCACCTATAGCTTGTGGAAATTCTCCAACACATCCCGGATTTAATATAAATGCGGATACGGCGGCAAGTGAAATAGCAGCAGCAATTAATGCAAGAAGAGTTATATTTTTAACGGATACACCAGGAGTTTTGAATAAAAGTAAAGAACTGCTTAGTTCATTAAGTGAAAAAGAGATAAAATTTTTAAAAGAAAACGGAACAATAGCCGGTGGAATGATTCCAAAAGTTGATGCAGCTTTAAGTGCTGTGGATAAAGGAGTGGAAAAAGCTCATATAATTGACGGAAGGGTTGAGCATTCTATTTTGCTTGAATTATTAACAAGTGAAGGAATTGGAACAGAGATTAAAGAGTAAAATTATTATGTTAATTTAACTCTGAATACTTAAAACTATATTCAAACAAAAAGGATAGGAAGCTTTTTATTTATTAAAATCCGGTTAGGATAATTAAAAAGTGGTACTAACTAAATAACAAAAAAGTAAAAATATAACAGTTCGGTGTTTTATTTTGCTGTGCAACACTGTTATATTTTTATCTTTGTAGTTTTTTTGATGATAGCTAATTTACTCAGTGCCTAAAAAGTAATTTTTTGTTTTTTAAACTAATATAATTCATTCAAAAAGGAAAAAAATTGCCTCTTACTAAACTAAATACCGAGCAGTTAAATGCCGCAACAGCCGGTTTTGGACATAATTTAATTATTGCAAGTGCGGGAACAGGAAAAACATCTACAATTATAGGAAGAATTGCTCACTTACTTCAAAATGGTGTAAAACCTGAGGAAATTTTACTTTTAACCTTTACAAACAAAGCTGCAAATGAGATGAAAGAGAGAATTTCTTCTGTATTCGTCAATGCAAAAAATATAGAAGCTGGAACATTTCATTCTATCAGTTACAGATGGCTAAAAAAACTTAATAAAAAAATAGTCCTAAAAACTCCAAAAGATATGAAAGTTTTATTTAAATCAATTTATGACAAAAGAGATTTTAGTCGTTTAGGATATGAAGAAAAGCCTTATGGAGCCAATTATCTTTTTGATGTTTATTCTCTTTTTTTAAATTCAAATACTTCTTCCTTTGAAGAGTGGCTTTTAAAAAGAGCTCCACTTCAAGAAGAGTTTATTATGATTTATGAGCATATATTTGATGAATTTGAGGAAGTTAAAAAAGAGCATAATTTAGTAGATTTTAATTCACTTTTGCTTAGAATGATAAAAGAACTCGAAAGTGGAATAGAAAATCCTTTTAAAGAAGTGTTAGTTGATGAATATCAAGATACAAATCCTCTTCAAAATAGACTTATAGAAGCCCTAAAACAAAATTCTCTTTTTTGTGTTGGAGATTATGACCAGAGTATTTATGCTTTTAATGGAGCAGATATTAATATTATTTCTACTTTTGATAAAAGATATGAAGATGCAAAAGTTTATACTTTAAAGAAAAATTACAGAAGTTATGGGGAGATTTTGGCAGTTGCAAATAAAGTTATTAAAAATAATCCTAGAATCTATTCAAAAGAGCTTGAAGTTACAAGAGGATATTCTGATATTTATCCAAAGGTGTTAATGTATCACGATACTTTTGAGGAGTATAAAGATATAGCAAACAGAATTTCTTCAAGTTCTACTAATAGAAATGAAATAGCCATTCTTTTTAGGAATAATTCAAGTGCAGATGCTATTGAAGCTATGCTTAGGGAAAAAGGGATTGAGTGTAAAAGAAAAGGAGGAGTCGGTTTTTTTGAAAGCAGGGAGATAAAAGTGACACTTGATATTTTGGTATTTTTACTTAATCCAAAAGATATTATGGCTTTTATTCATATTTTCGAATATGCAAGAGGTGTTGGAAGTGCAATTGCAGGGGAAATCTTTGAGGCTTTAACTATTTTAGGAGAAGGTAATGCCTTAAAGGGATTTTTAAATCCTGATTTAAACAAAAAAGTATTTACTAAAAAGACTACTTCCCATCAGTTAGGGCTTTTTGATGATTTTATTCAGCTTGGAAGTGTGGCTAAATTTAAAAACCTTGGATTTGAAGAAGGGTTTTTATCTAATCCAATTTTACGCCATCCAAAATTAAGTACTGAAGGGGCTGAATTTTTGTATGAATTTTATAAGTTTTTGAAAAAGACAAAAAGACTTAAAAATCCTAATTCTATTTTTAATGAACTTATAAATTCAAAATTAATAACCTTAATTATTAATTATTTAGCATCTCAAAGAAGCAAAGACAAAAACGGAAATATAAATCAAGACCTTTTAAAAGATAATCAGGAAAAAATAAGAAATAAAATAAATATTTTAGGAAATCTACTAAAAAATTATACTGATTTAGAAAAATTTATTAATGCAATGGTCTTGGGTGCTAGTGAAATGAGTGCTGGAAGAGGGGTTAATCTTTTGACTGTTCACGCAAGTAAGGGACTTGAATTTAAAGAAGTTTATATTATTGATATGATGGAAGGTAGATTTCCAAATATAAAATTATCCAAATCTGCAGGAGGAGTTGAAGAAGAAAGAAGGCTTTTTTATGTAGCTGTCACAAGAGCAAAAGACAGGCTCTGTTTTGCTTATGCAAGATATGATAGAATAAAAAATATAGAGTATCAGCCAAGCAGATTTTTAGCTGAAGCGGGATATAAAATTAATTAAAAATGAAAAATGGACACTGGAAAGTGAAAAGTGTGTAGTATTAAGTGGGTAGAATTATTATTTACTATGCACTAAATACTACTCACTGCTCACTATACATTAATATATCAATAACAAGGAAGCAAATGAATTACAAAGAAAATAATATAAAAAACATAATGCACGGATTTTTTCTGGCAGTTGCTATGACTATTGCAGAACCAAGCACAATTTTACCTTTAATTATTCATCATTTTACAGCAAATGTGATAATTATAGGGGTTTTTGTTTCTCTTTTAAGAGGAGGGGCTATTTTAGTGCAGCTTGTAGCGGCATTTTATGCCCAAACTTTTAAAAAGGCTATGCCGTATCTTAGACGGGTTTTTATAGTAAGAGTTATAACCTGGTTTTTAATAGGGTTTAGTATTTTTATAGTAGGAGATAAAAATCACACGCTTACTTTAATACTTTTTGGGATATTTTTATTTATATTTTCATTTTCAGCAGGTTTTGGAAGTATATATTTTAGTGAAGTTATAGCAAAGGTTTTCGATAAACAGCAGCGTGGTAAAACAATGGCTAATCGCCAGCTTTTAGCAGCTGTGGGTTCTATTTTAAGCGGTGGGGTTGCCGGATGGGTATTAAGCAGTTTTGAGCCTCCTAGAAGTTATGCTTATTTATTTATGATAAGTGCGTTTTTAATGAGTGTAGGAATGTTCGCATTTGCTAGTATAAAAGAGCCTGTTAAAGAAAATGTAAGGATAAAAGAAGAGAGCTTTTTTAAGTATATAAAAAACGCTTTTAATTTCTTAAAAGAAGACAAAGCTCTTCAAATTCAAATTTTGGCAATGTTTTTTAGTTATTCTTTTTTATTCGCGTTTCCTTTTGTAATTATTCAGGCAAAAAATACTATTCATTTAACAGGGTGGCTTGTAGGTGGATTTGTAACCGTTCAAATGTTAGGGAGTATTTTAGGAAATATTATATGGAAAAAACTATCTCCTAATTACAAAAAAATATTTTTAATTTCTTACGGATTAGTGACGCTTTCTTTTTTATCAGTTTTATTTATTCAAAAAGAAATTATCTATTTTGCTTTTTTCTTTTTAATGGGAATGGCTATTGACGGATTTAAAATAAGCGGAATGAATCTTTTGTTTGAAATAGCTTCTGAAGATAAAAGACCTATTTATGTTGCCTTACAAAACAACATTACTTCAATTGGTCTTTTTTTCTCAATTCCGGGTGGATTTATTTTAGAAATCTCAGGATATAAAATTTTATATATTTTTACAATTTTTATGCTTTTAGTGGGAATATATTTTGCAACTAAACTTAAAGATTAATTTTTGTTATAATTACCATAAAAATATCTTATGAGGGGTAGCTATGAAAAAAGTTTTGATTTTAGGCGGAGGATTTGCAGCGCTTGAAGCTGCTATATGGCTTAGAAAATACGGGTTTGATGTAACGATTGTGACAAACAGGGATTATATGTATGTTTATCCAATTTCTATTTGGATACCAACAGGAGAATATAATTTTAATGATTGTATAATTAAGTGGGATGATTTGGTTAGAGTTCACGGATTTAAAGTAATTTTGGACAAAGTTACTGAGCTTAAAGTGAATGAGAAAATAGTTAAATGCGAAAAAAATGAATTTAGTGATTTTGAATATTTAATTATAGCAATAGGTGCGGATAAAATGAAACCAAAAGGAAGTGAAAACTTTTTATCTATTTGTGGGGCACCTGAAGAATCTCTTAAAATAAAAGAGAAACTTGATGAATTAATAAGAAAAGGAAGTGGAAAATTGGCTTTTGGATTTGGCGGAAATCCAAAAGACCCTAGCAATGTAAGAGGTGGTCCTGCTTTTGAAGTTATGTTTAATGTTGATAATAAACTTAGACGTCTTGGAGTTAGAGATAAATTTGAAATCACTTTTTTTGCTCCTATGCCAAAACCGGGGGCTAGAATGGGAGAAAAATCTCTAAAAGCTATGGATGATATGTTTAAAAGGCTTAATATAAAAGCTATTAAAGGTAAAAAAATAAAAGAATTTGTAACTGATGGAGTTATTTTTGAAGATGATTCTAAATTAGAGAGTGATTTAACAATGTTTATTCCTGCAGGCAACGGCCCTAAAATATTTAAAGATTCATCCCTTCCTCTTAATGATGCCGGATTTATAAGAATAAACGAATATTGCGAAGTTATGCATAATTTTGATGATACAAGTACAGGTAAATATAAAATTTTTGCAATAGGGGACAGTGCTTGTATTGACGGACCGGACTGGAGAGCAAAACAGGGACATTTAGCTGAAGTTATGGCAAAGGTTGCAGCTTTTAATATAAATGAAATAGAAAAAGGCACAGAAGTTAGAAAAGAGTATGTTTCTCATATCAATATTTTATGTATGATGGACATAGGTAACGGGGCAGCTTTTGTATATAGAGATAATAAAAAAGCCAAAATGATACCGTTGCCGATTATCGGACATTGGATGAAAAAAGGGTGGGGCTGGTATTTTAAAAATTCAAAATTAAATGTAATTCCAAGAATTCCCGGGATGTAATTAAGCTTATTTATTATAAAATTAATTTTTTTGTGTTAGAATAGCACTTGATTTATATAAAAAGGATAAAAATGTTTACAGAATTTTTAGAAAAAATAACTAATTGGGTGTTGAATAAAGAAGAAGAGGCTGCAAAAAAATGTAATATTTCGATAGATGATATTGAAAAACAGCTTAAAATTTTGGAAGAAAAAAGAGACGAATTACAAAAAAAATGTGATGAACAGCTTAAAATATTTAATAATTTAATTACTAGACTTGAACACATTAAAACTGAGGAAGCATTAAGATGTGAAAATAAAAAAGAGAATTAAATTTCAGCTTTTTCTTTAATCTCTTTTTCCATATCCGCAACTATTTCTTCAATAGTTCTTTCACCGTTTATTTTAATAAGTTTGTTTTGTGCTTCATAAAATTTTTCTATATCAGCTAGAGGGTCAGTATAAACTTTCATTCTGTTGTTAAATACCTCAACATTATCATCTGCACCTCTGGCTCTGCCTAGGACTCTCTCTTTTGCAACTTCTTCGCTTACAACAACTTCAATAACTTCTACAAGTTCAATATTGCTATTTGTTTTTAACATCTCATCAAGTGCTTCCATTTGCTCAACACTTCTTGGGAATCCGTCAATTATTACAACCGGTTTATCAGCTTTTTCGATAGCGCTTTTGATTGTATTGATTACAATTTGCAAAGGGACAAGTTTTCCGTTATCAATATAACTTTTAATTTCTTTACCAAGCTCACTTCCGCTTGCAACTTCTTCTCTTAGTAAATCCCCTGTTGAATAGTGAATTATTGTATCAGTATTTTGCTCTGCTATAATCTCAGCATCTGTTGTTTTCCCGCTTCCTGGGGCTCCTATAATTAAAAACAGTTTTTTTTTCATTGTTACTCCTTAATTTTGTTAATGGGTAAATGAGTAAATGTGTATATGGGTAACTCATTCTCCCATCCACCCATTTACCCATTTTCTTATAATATCGGGCATTCAAATTTTTTAACAAAAATTTTTTTGCTCATACCTTTTCCAATAGCTATTTTTCTAGCATCTATTTCTATTTCAACAGGTCCAAAAAAGGACTTATTTAAAATTTGACCTATTTGACCTTTATGAATACCTAAATCTCTTAATCTGTATTTAAAATTTCCGCAACTGTCATCAAAATCTACAATTTTAAAAACATCATTTTTTTTTAAATCGTTTAAAGATAATTTACTCATTATCCGCTTTTGGTTTTTTTATTCTTATATGTAACTCTTTAAGCTGCGTTTTATCAACTTCGCCAGGTGCATTTGTAAGCAGACATTGAGCTTTTTGTGTTTTAGGAAATGCTATAACATCTCTTATATTATCTGTTTTTCTCATAAGCATAACAACCCTGTCAAGCCCTAGTGCAAATCCACCGTGCGGAGGTGCACCGAATTTAAGAGCATCAAGTAAAAATCCAAATTTTTCTCTTGCTTCTTCTTCATTAATTCCAAGCAGTTTAAATACTTTTTCCTGTATTGCTTCTTTATGAATCCTGATACTTCCGCCTCCAATTTCATATCCGTTACAAACTAAATCGTAAGCAACAGATTTAATATCTTCAAAATTTTCTTCATCCCAAGTATTCATATCAGGCATTGTAAATGGATGATGAAGCGGAGTAGGATTGCCTTTATCATCTTTTTCAAACATAGGGAAATCAACCACCCATAAGAAGCTGTATTTGTTTTCATCAATCAGTCCCATATCATTGGCGATTTTTACTCTTAATCTTCCCATATAATCAAGTACTGTTTTTTTATCTCCTGCTCCGAAGAATATGATATCTCCAATTTGAGGATTTAATTTTTCTATCATTTTTTCTAAAGATGTTTCACTTAAGAATTTAACTAAAGGTCCTTTTAGCCCATCTTCTTTTACCTGAATGTAAGCAAGTCCTTTTGCTCCAAATTTTCTAACGAAATTTTCAAGTTCTTTTAACATTTTTCTAGAATAAAAGTTATCTCCGCCAGGAATTTTAAGGGCTTTTATTCTGTTGTTTTTAGCATCACTTGCAATAGAAGCAAAAATTTCATTGCTAGAATCTTTAAATTCATTTAAAACATCGCTCATAGGAAGTTCAAATCTCATATCCGGTTTATCGCTTCCGTATTTTTCCATAGCTTCATTATAAGTTATTCTTTTTACAGGTAAATTCAAATCAATTCCCGCTACTTTAAAAGCTTCTTTTGTCATTCCTTCTATAGTTTCAATAACATCATCCTGTGTTACAAAACTCATCTCAACATCAACCTGGGTAAATTCAGGCTGTCTGTCAGCCCTTAGGTCTTCGTCTCTAAAACATTTTGCAATTTGATAATATTTTTCAAATCCTGCAACCATTAAAATTTGTTTGAAAAGCTGAGGTGATTGTGGAAGTGCATAAAATTCTCCAGGATGAACCCTGCTTGGTACAAGATAATCTCTTGCGCCTTCAGGAGTTGATTTGGTTAGAATTGGTGTGTCTGTATCTATAAAACCTTTCTCATCAAAATATCTTCTAATGGCATTTGTTACTTTACTTCTCAAAACAAATGTGTCAAGCATATTTTTGCTTCTTAAATCTAGGAATCTATATTTTAGTCTAAGTTCTTCATTTACATTTTCGCCTATTTGAAAAGGTAAAACTTCGCTTGTATTTTCTATTTCTATTCCATCGGCAATAATTTCTATTTTACCTGTTTTTAGTTTAGGATTTTCAAGTCCTTCACCTCTTAGTCTGACTGTTCCTTCAATCTTTATTACATATTCATCTTTTATTTTTTCTGCAATGGCGTGTGCTTCTTTGCTATCAGCTGGGTCTGCTACTATCTGTATAAGACCGCTTCTGTCCCTAAGGTCTATAAAAATAACTCCCCCATGGTCTCTAAAAGAATTTACCCAGCCTATAAGATGAACTTTTTCTCCTACATTCATTTCATTAAGCTCTGCACAGTAATGGCTTCTCATTAATTTCCTTTTTTTGGTGCAATTATAACAAAATGTGATATAATTTATAAAAAAGAGGATGAAAATGAAAAAGTTAATAAAAAAATATATTAAAAAAGATGATAAAAAACTTCTTCATAAATTAAGAATTTCATCAAGAAAAAAACTCTCAAAACTTTCTTTAGAAAAAAAAAGTGATTTAGGGCTTGAATTATTGCTTAAAAAATCTTCATCTCTAAGAGATACAGATGTTGGACTTAAAATTTGTAAAAATCAAAAAATTAAAAAATATCTTAAAAAAAAACATAAAAAATTAAGAAAAGAATTTATTTTTTTGTTAAAAAGTTTTAAAAATGAAGTTGTAAATAAAGTTTCAAATGAAGATATCCTTAATATTAGTAAGTGTAAAAATATTCTTCAAAAAAGTTTTTTGGATAGAAAAGAAAATGAGCTTCATAAAATAAGACTTGAAATAAAAAAATGTAGATATACAAATTCTAAATATGAAAAATATCTTAAAAAAATTCAGGATAGTCTTGGCATGGTTCATGATTATTATAAATGTGAAAAATTAATGGCTAAATTTGGATTTGATGTTAAAAATATTATTAAAAAGAAATTAAAATTTATTAAAAAAGCCGAAAAGGCAAGAAAAACGTTTTTATTACTCCACCAATAAATAAACTCAATAATTACGAAGCTGCATAAGCGATACTTGGATGCTTAAAAAAGTTAGCAACTTTTTCTTCATTTTGTAAAAGTTCCATCATATATTTTTCAGTGTTT
>JALUWM010000068.1 GCA_027019465.1 Campylobacterales bacterium | reverse complement strand
CTCCTTTTAAAAAGTTCGGCAAGTTCCAATATATTGTCTTTCATATTACCCCCTCTTCTTTAAGTCTAATTAAATCCTCTCTTAATTCAAGCCATAATTCTTTATTATTTTCGGCTAATTCTTTTAAACAAACGCCATTACTGACTAACTCTTGATAAATAAGGCTATTTTGCGCTATTTTTAACCAAGTGTCATAAAGCCTTTCGGCTTCCACCGCGTTAAAATCTTTTATTCCTTTTCCGTCAGCTCCACCATATACCAAGCCGTTATTATCAAGTCCAAGCCAATAACTTATTCCATCGATTTTTTTAAAGCCCCAAAATTTTCCATTTCCGTTATAATTTTTTCTTAAAAGTGCCACAAATGCTTTTCGGCTTTTAAAATAATTCTCCTGTATGCTATAATTTTGTTGTGCGTTTTTCGGATTTTCTTTTATAAAAAAATGCAGGTGGGTTACTTTCCTGCCTGTTTTTATTTCTTGGTAATCAAAAATTATATCTGTATGTTTCTCAAGTTCGGCTTTGGCTTTGTTTAATACTTGCACTTTAATATTATTAAAACGATAGCTATTTGGTATTTCTAATATTTCTCTAAAATCTTTTAAGCTAATTATTTTTTCAGCTTTATTTCCATATCTTTTATTAAGTTCCAACCAATCTTTTAATATTTCATACATCCTAATTGAGTAACTACTTCTTAAAGGTAAAATATTCTCAAGTTTATATTTTAAAAACCTCTTTTGTGCCTCTAAAAGATAAGGTCTCAATTTATTGCTTATTTCAAATTCTACTATTCCCTCTCCTTCTTTATACTCAGCACTCGCTACCCAATTAAGCATTAAAAAGCTGTTATCATTTTCATCTTTACCTCTTGGGATATAGATAGGCTTTTCTAAAAGCTCTTTTAAAGCCTCTTTTACAGCCCAATATAAATCTTTTCTTTTTAATCCTGTAAGTTCTTTAAAATCTCTAACTTTAAATACATACTCTTCATTTATATCATCACTTCTTTTAAGTCCTGCAATTAAAGAAGTAATAAATTTTAAACTTAAAGGATTTAACTTATATCTTGCTCTAACTATTGCATCAGCTTTTTTAACTTCCAAATCTCCATTAACTTGGATAAGTTTTGCCATCTTGAAGCCTTTTTTTATGCAATTATAACAGAAAAACAAAATAATTATACAATAATTGTAATTATTTATTGTAATTAACCCTGATTTTATTGTAATTAACATTACAAAATCCCTAAATTTCGGGCTTTTCTGCTCCCTACACTATACATATTACAAGTATTATAAAGACACTACTAGAGCAGATTTTGAGAAAAAAAGAAGAAAAATCGACTAAAATTCACAGGCTAAAACCTTAATTTTTTGATTATCCAAACTTCCAAAATGTAATATCAAGGAGAAACAAAGATTTTTGATTACCAACCAAGCTTAATTGATTTAAGTTTCTTTTTTTGGATTTCATCTACTAAACAAAGAAAAGAGATTTTTTAACTTAGTTTTTTGATTTTAGATAAACTCTTTTGATTTACTAATATTTTTTTACTCTTAAATAGCGTTTAAAGGCTTTTAGAGAAACTTTTTTGATTTAATAGTATATTTTATTGCAAAAAGAGAAAAAGTCGCTTAAAACGGCTTTAATCGCTTAAAAAGCAATTATTGAATTTATCAAACAGATTATTTTCTTTATTACTTAACTTTTTGACACTTTCTCTAATCATCAGAAATGCAATAAACCTACTAAACCCTCTTTTTTCTTTTTCTTCTTTAAAATAAGATTTTAAAAGTGGAGCATCTTTATAAAAAATTATTATTTCTAATATTTTATCCTGTAACTCTTTTTTATTTTTAATATCAAATGTCGCACAGAATAATGCTTTAACAGCTGGTTCTATACTAACTTCTACCCAACCCCTGTAATCTTTTAATTTTGGGAAATAGTTCTCAAAATTTTCAATTTCAGAGATTTTTATTTTAAATTTATAAAATTTGTTTTTTAAAAAATCCATTGTTAATCCTTGTTTGAGAAATAATTATCAAATTATAACATATAACACAATTAGTGTGTTATAATTATTTAAAAAAATAAAAGGAATATAATGACTTTTGATAAAGTTAGAACCAATGTTTATTTGGATAAAAATTTAAAAGATCAGGCAAAAGAGTTCTTTAAGCAATATGGACTTAGTTTAAGTGACGGACTTAATTTTTTGCTTAAAAAAACT
>JALUWM010000067.1 GCA_027019465.1 Campylobacterales bacterium | reverse complement strand
TGAATTTACTTGGAAGCGTAAAATATTATGAAATTTTAGATACCGATATTATGATTCCTGCAATGGCTCAGGGGGCTCTTGGAATTGAGACGGTAAATGATGAAAAAGTTATAAAAGCCGTTAAACCTCTTAATGATTTAAGAACTCAGATTGTTGTAAGTATTGAAAGGGATTTTGTAGATGAATTAAATCTTGGGTGTCACGCACCTGTTGGGGTATATGCAAAAATAATGGCTGATGATTCTATAAAAATAAAAGCAACACTTTTAAAAAATGATAAAGTCGTTAAAAAAGAGATTGTTATAAATTTTGATGAATGGGAAAATGCAGGCAGAGAATTTGCAAGGGAGTTTAAATGAGTGAAAAGATAGATTTTAAAAAACTTTCTAAATTCAGTAGACATGCACCAAGATATACATCATATCCGACAGCGGTTGAATTTAAAGATTTAACTCCTGAAGAAATTATTCCTTTTTTGCAAAATAAAGAAAAACCGGTTAGTTTATATTTTCATCTTCCTTTTTGCAGAAGTGCTTGTTATTTTTGCGGATGTAATGTTGTTTATACATCTAAAGCAGATAAAAGAAAAAAATATATTGAATATTTGAAAAAAGAACTTGAAACTTTAAGCGGATATTTAGATACGAAAAGAATGGTAAGACAGCTTCATTTTGGCGGGGGAACACCTACATTTTTTACCCCGGATGAACTTGAAGAAGTTTATAAGCTTATTTATTCTTATTTCAAAAACTTTGAAAATGATGCGGAAATAAGCGTGGAAATTGACCCAAGGTTTTTTTCTAAAGAGCATATGGATGTAATGCAAAAATACGGGGTAAACAGAATCAGTTTTGGTGTGCAGGATTTTAATGAAGAGACTCAAAAAGCAGTTAATAGAGTGCAGTCATTTGAACTTACAAAAAATGCCGTTGATATGGCAAGGGCTGGAGGAGTTCATTCTATAAATATTGATTTGATTTACGGGCTGCCGTTTCAAAGCTTGGAGACATTTAAAAAAACACTTGAACTTGTAAAAGAACTTGACCCGGATAGACTAGCGGTGTTTAATTATGCCCATGTTCCTTGGATGAAAAAAGGTATGAGAAAAATAGATGAAACAACTCTTCCAAATGCTGAAGAAAAGCTTAAAATTTTTAAATATGTAATAGATTTTTTTGAAGGAAATGGATATAAAATGGTTGGAATGGACCATTTTGCAAAACCAGAAGATGAGCTTTTTAAAGCTATAGAAAAAGGTGAACTCCATAGAAATTTCCAAGGCTATACTACAAAAGGCGGAGCGGATTTAATAGGTGTAGGGCTTACTTCAATAGGTGAAACAGACGATGCTTATATGCAAAATTATAAAAACCTAAAAGATTATGAAAGTGCTGTTGATGAAGGTAAAATTCCTGTATTTAGAGGGGTTGTTTTAAGTGAAGAAGACAAAATCAGAAAATATATAATTATGGAGATGATGGCAAACTTTAGTTTTGATATAAAAAGATTTGAAGAAAAATTCGGTATTGATTTTAAAGATAAATTTGCAAATGAGCTTAAAGAATTGCAAGAATTTGTAGATGAAGGCGTCGTTGAAATAGATGATAATAAAATAAGAGTGAATAAAACAGGAAGTTTACTTATCAGAAATATAGTTTTGCCGTTTGATGAATATTTCAAAAAAATGAAAGACCAAAAAGTTTTTTCAAAATCAGTTTAGGAGAGAGAATGATAATTTCAATAGGTAATTTACCACTAAAAGAAATAAAAGCGGATGTTTTTTTACACCCGGTAAAATATAAAGATTCAATCAGTTATGAACCAATGGCAGAAGAAGCTGTAATTGCATTAATTACAAAACATTTTACATATAATAAAGTGCCTGAAATGCTAAAAGAGTATTTTGATGAAATGGATGATGGGTATTTATTTAGCGAGAGTAATTTTGATGAATTTGATTTAGAAAAATTACAAAAAGGGACAATTATTATTGGAAAAGATGTTTTGTTGCATCCGAAAATAGAAAATATTAAAAAATTTTTAACTCTTCTTAGAGATTTTGGAGGATTTAAAATAAAAGGTATTAAACTTCCTGTTTGGTTAAAGCCAAGTGACCCTATTTTAGCTGAAATTATGGAAACAGAAAAAACTTATGAAGATCATTTAGAAGAAATTGATGAACTTGAAAGTTTTGATGGAAGTATAGTTTATGAATGTAGTGATAATTCTGTTATAAGAAGTAATGAGATTTTATGTTCTACGCAGTTTGTAATAGCTAATAAAATCAAAGCACTTAAAGTTAAAGTAAATGGAGAAGTTAAAGAAATTAAAAAGTTACCTGAACTTAAAGGAACTTTTGGTATAATATTTAAAAATGAAAACAATTATCCTTTTAAAAGAGTTAAAATAGAAAATATATAAAGGAGGTAAAATGGCAAAAGTATGTGTCCTTTTGGCAAACGGATTTGAAGAAATTGAAGCTGTCAGCCTTATTGATGTTTTAAGAAGGGGAGGGCTTGAGGTAATTGTTGCAGGAGTCGGGGGTGATGTTATTTACGGAGCTCACAGTGTTAGAATTATTCCCGATACAAAAATAGAGCTTGTAAATTCTGATGAATTTGATTTGGTGGTATTACCTGGAGGGCTTCCTGGGGCTGTTAATTTGGCAGAAGATGAAGCAACTCAAAACCTTCTAAAAGAAATGGATAAAAAAGGAAAATTTGTAGGTGCAATCTGTGCGGCTCCATATGCACTTAAAACTGCAGGAGTGCTTAAAGACAAATATACGGCATATCCAGGATGGGAAGGAAATATTAGAAATGAAGGGTATGTAAGTGACAAAAAAGTTGTTGAAGATAAAAATGTTTTAACTTCCAAAGGACCTGGAACAGCTATATGTTTTGGACTTGAAATTGTTAAAAAATTTGTCGGAGAAAAAGTTTATAAAGAGCTTAAAGCCGGATTATTGGCAGATTTTTGCTAAAAGCTATTCTTCCAATTCCAAGCTCATTAGATACATATCTTCTCCGTCTGTAATTTTAATTTCTTCGCTTTTACATTTTGGGCATAAATATTCATCTTTACTAAGTTCCCCTTCAAAACCGCAATTTTGACATTTAATAACAACAGGCTGTATTTTCATTATAAATTCCGCTTCTTCGCAAATAGTTCCTTCTTTAAATGTATCAAAAGCAGTTTGTAAAAGTTCAGGCTCGACACCACTCAAAATACCTATTTTTATCTCAAGTTTTGTAACTTTTTTGGCATTATTTTTTGTTGTATGTTCTTCAGCTAAATGAAGTAAAGAATCTACTATTGAAAACTCGTGCATTATATAACCTTTTTGTGAAATTATAATATAATAATAAAAAAAGGTTTTTTATGAGTAAAGAAGAGAAAAAACTTGAAATTATGAAAACTGCTTTAAATCTTTTTGCAAAAAATGGTTTTTACACAACAACTATTGCAGATATTGCAAAAGAGATGGGCATGAGTGTTGGAAATATGTATAACTATTTTCATTCAAAAGAATCTCTTGCAAAAGAATTGTTGATTTATACTTCAAAAATTTTTGGAGATGAAATTAGAAAAATAAATGATATGAATATTTCAAGTAAAGAGAAAATAAAAAAAATAGTGGAACTTTATTTTAATATGGCAAAAGAAGAACCAGAATTAGTAGATTATTTTATGAGGGTATATCTTTCAAATAAAGAAATTTTTTCTAATGGATGTGAGGGAATGCTCTGTGTTAGTGCATTTGTTACAGAAATTATGATTTTTTTTGAAGAAGGTGTTAGAAAAAAAGAGCTTAAAAATCAGGATTTTTTTGCAGCTTTTGGGCTTTTTATGGGATATATTGGAGGACTTGCATTTTTATTTAGAGAAGGAATTTTAGGTAAAGATTTAGATGAATATATTAAACCTGTAAGTGAGAATATTTATAATGCACTCAAAGCCTAAAGTTTTTTGGATAGATGCTGTAGGCTGTAACGGGTGTAGCCATTCTTTTTTTAATTATGGAGAAATTAAGGAGCTTTTGGATAAAATAGAGCTTTTGTATCATCCTCTTTTACCGAGCAAAGAATTTAAAGTGCAAAGAAGTGATATTTTAATTATTGAGGGTGCGCTAAAAACCACATATTTTCCAAGACTTGATTTTAATTTGGTTGACTTGATTTTTGAACTTATTAAATTATCAAAGAAAGTAATTGTTGTCGGAACTTGTAGCGTTTATGGAGGGATTTTTGGAGAAGGTGTTTTGTTTAATAAAAAAAAAGAGGGTAAATTTTTTGAATTTAAAGAAAAAATGATTGCACTTCCCGGATGTCCTCCTCATCCTGAATGGATAGCTTATGTAATTGAAATGTTAATTGAAAATAAGAATATTTTAATGGATAAAGAAAATAGGCCAAAAGAAATATATTCATACACTTCTCATATGGGATGTATTAGGAATGAATATTTTGAATGGAAAATTGATGTTTTAGAATTTGGAACTAAAGAAGGATGCCTTTTTTATGACCAAGGATGCCAAGGACCTTTTACACACAGCAGCTGTAACAGAATTTTATGGAATGAGATAAATTCAAAGCCGCGTGCCGGGACGCCTTGTTTTGGATGCACAGAAAAAGAATTCCCTAAAAAAAATCTTTTTAAAACCGAAACTTTTATGGGAATTCCTGCAAATATTCCTCTTGGTGTTGGTAAAAGGGCGTATTTGACAATAGCTGGCATTGCAAAAAGTTTAAAAAACGAAAGATTATCAAAAAGATTAATAAATGAAGATAACTAAAAAAATAGTAACAAAAATTGAGGGAGAAGCTACATTAAAGCTGTATAAAAAGGATTTTCTTATAGAATTTGCAGAAATTGAATTTTGGCAGTATAGAGGAATGGAAGAATATTTGAAAAATAGAGCTTATATGGATGCCTGTGTTATTAATCCCAGAATTTGCGGGATTTGTGGGCATTCTCATCTGATTGCTACAAGTAAAGCTATTGAAAATGCATTAGATATTAAAATTGGTAATAAAGCTAAAATTTTAAGAGAAATAACTCTTGGACTGGAAATTATTCAAAATCATATAAAATGGTTTTATTTAACTTTATATCCAAGTGTAAAAGAGATAAATTATTTTAAAGCTTTGGAATTTTCAAAAGAGATATCAAAAATAATTGCTTTAATTGCCGGGCAGTTTCCACATAACTCTTATGCAATTCCTGGGGGAGTGACTTGTGATTTAACAAATCTTGAAATTATAAAAGTTAAAAACTCATTGTCTAAAATGTTTGACAGATATCAAGAGATTATGAGTGTTGATGGGAAAAGCCTGGATTTAGAAGAGCTATTTAGTGATATTCCAAAATCCATAGGCAAAAGTTTAAATAGATTTTTAATTTTAGGAAATAATTTATATTTTAAATCTAATGGAAACGCTGAATTTGTAAAAGAAGAAGATTCTATATCTCTTAATAAAAATGTTTTATATAAAGATAAATTTTATGAAGTAGGACCTCTTGCTAGAAATTTAGAAAACGATTTAATTAAAAAAGTTTATGAAAAATATCAAGATAGTATTTATACAAGAATATTTGCAAGGCTTTATGAAGTAAATTTGATTTTTGAATATCTTTTAAAAATAGTAGATGAAATGGATATAAATGAAAAAAATTATATAAAACCGATTAAAAAGAATGGCAAAGGAATAGGAGTTATTGAAGCTCCAAGGGGAAGTTTAATTCACAAAATAGAAATAGAAGATGAAAAAATAAAAAGTTATAATATTATTGTTCCAACCCAGTTTAATCTTTCAAACGGCACAAAAGATAAACTTTCTCCTGCACAGGCTTCTTTAATTGGTGAATATGAACAACAGAGTGATTTAATATTTAAATGTTTTGATATTTGTGCTGTTTGTGTTAGTCATTAATTATAAAAAATTAATTTTATTTTAATTTTACTTGAAAATGAATAGTTATTTATTGTATAATTTTCCCGTATTGAACTAATCTTCATTCAAGGAGAAAAAATGTTAGATATTAACAAAGTAAAAGAGAGAATAGAATCTCTTAAAAAACTTCCGTCACTGGGAAGAAAATCAGTAAAAGAGATTTTAGAAGAAAATGGTTTTAGCAGAAGAGATTTTTTAAAATGGTCAGGGGCGTTGGCTGTTAGCCTTGGACTTCCGGCTACATTTGCGCCTGTAGTTGCAGATGCTGCTGAGGTAAGTAACAGATTACCTGTTGTATGGCTTCATTTAGCAGAATGTACAGGATGTAGTGAAAGTTTACTTAGAACTGATACTCCAACTATTGATGATTTGATTTTTAATTATATCAGTTTAGAGTATCATGATACGATTATGGCAGCAGCCGGGTGGCAGGCTGAAGAAAATTTTGAAGAAGCACTTAAAAAATTTAAGGGCAGATATGTCTTATGCGTAGAAGGCGGTGTTCCTACAAAAGACGGCGGAGATTTCTTGACAATAGGACCAGATGCTGAAACAGGTCTTAGCAAACTTAAAAGAACTGCTAAGGATGCAGCGGCAATTATTGCTGTTGGGACTTGTAGCTCTTTTGGTGGTATTCAAGCGGCGTATCCGAATCCGACAGGAGCTAAGGGAATACATAAAGTTTTAAATAAACAAGTTATTAATGTTCCAGGATGTCCTCCAAGTGCAAAAAATATCGTAGGAACTATTGTTTATGTGATCCTTTTTGGGCAGCTTCCGGCAGTCGATAATTTCAATAGACCTAAATTTGCTTATGGAATGAGAATTCACGATTTATGTGAAAGAAGAGGTCATTTTGATGCTGGAGAATTTGTAGAAGAGTTTGGAAGTCAAGAAGCAATGGATGGATTTTGTTTATATAAAAAAGGGTGTAAAGGTCCTTATACATTCAATAACTGCTCTAGAGAAAGATTTAACCAACACACATCTTGGCCGGTTCAAGCAGGGCATGGATGTATCGGATGCAGTGAGCCGGATTTTTGGGATTCAATGGCACCGTATGAAGAACCGCTTGCAAATCATAAATTTGAATCAATTAATGCTGATGCAACAGCTGATAAAATTGGAATTACAATTTTAACACTTGCAGGCGTAGCAGTGGCTGCTCACGTGGCAATCAGTGCAATTAAACCACCTAAGGAGTAACAGATGGCAAAAAGAGTAGTAATAGACCCGATAACAAGAATTGAGGGACATTTAAGAGTTGAAGTTGTTTTAGATGAAAATAATGTAATTAAAGACGCTTATTCTTCTGCAACTTTATGGAGAGGAATTGAAGTTATTCTAAAAGGCAGAGACCCAAGAGATGCTGGATTTATGACCCAAAGAATTTGCGGAGTATGCACATTTTCTCATTATAGAGCCGGAATTATTGCGGTAGAAGATGCTCTTGGTATTAATCCTCCTCTAAATGCACAGCTTGTTAGAACACTTTTAAATATGGCACTGTTTTTCCATGACCATATTGTTCATTTTTATCAATTACATGGGCTTGACTGGGTTGATATTATAAGTGCGCTTAGTGCTGATCCTAAAAAAGCCAGTGAAGAGGCATTTAAATATGTTCCAAAAGGTTATGAACCTATTGCAACTGGTGCGGATGCATTAGCAGAAGTTCAAAAAAGAGTAAAAGCGTTTGCAGCAAAAGGTGATTTAGGTCCGTTTAAAAACGGATATTGGGGTCATCCTACAATGAAATTTACTCCTGAGCAAAATCTTATTGCACTTAGCCACTATTTAAAAACACTTGAAATGCAAAGAATAGCTGCTCAGGCAATGGCAATTTTTGGTGGTAAAAATCCACATCCGCAAAGTTTAACTGTCGGTGGTGTTACTTGTATTATGGACCTTCAAGATCCAAGTAGACTAGCTGAATATATGACTAAATTTAAAGAACTTGCTGATTATGTAAATAGGGCTTATTATGCAGATATTGTAATGGCTGCCAATGCATATGGAAATGAACCAAGTGTTGTTCAAGCGAATAATTTAGGAAATTATTTGGCATATAAAGAATTCCAAACAGGAGCTGATTCTTGGCTTTTTGATGCAAGTGGATATATTGAAAATCATGATTTAAGTAAATTTTATGGAATCGATGAAAGCAAAATTGCAGAAGATGTTACTCACTCTTGGTATAAAGATACAGGTTTCCTTAAACCTTATGACGGGGAAACAAATCCTGAATATACAGGATATGTTGATGGAAAAAGTATTAATGGAGAAGGTAAAGAAGTAGATGCAAAAGTAGTAAATGAAAAAGGTAAATATTCTTGGATTAAATCCCCAAGATACAATAAAGAACCTATGGAAGTCGGACCTCTTGCTTGTATAGCGGTTAATTATGCAAAAGGAAATAAAAAAGTAAAAAAAGTTGTTGATGAATTTTTAACTCAAACAGGACTTCCTGCAAAAGAGCTTTTTACAACTCTTGGAAGAACAGCAGCAAGAATGCTTCAAGCTAAAGTAATAGCTGATTATGGTATGGAAGCTTTTAATAATTTGATTGAAAATTTGAAAGTTGATCAAACTACAGTTGCTCCATATGAGATTGATAAAAATAAAGAATATAAAGGTAGATTTATTGGAGAAGCTCCAAGAGGAATGCTTAGTCACTGGTGTAGAATTAAAAATGGTGTAATTGAAAACTGGCAAGCGGTTGTTCCTTCTACTTGGAATGCAGGTCCAGTTGATGGAAACGGTAAAAAAGGAGCTTATGAAGTTAATCTTATAGGTATGAAACTAGCAGACCCTTCTAAACCGCTTGAAGTTATTAGAAATATTCACTCATACGATCCTTGTATTGCTTGTGCAGTGCATGTAATGGATGTTAAAGGTAAAAAATTAGGTGAATTTAAAGTAGACCCACTTTATGGAAGTTGTGGAGTTTAAGGAGGCTAAAATGAAATTTTTAAGAAAAATGGGAGAGTATCTAGGTGGAATTGAATTTTCCGCCGGATACAGATGGCAACACTGGATTAGGGCAATCTCTATTTTTGCTTTGATTGCTACAGGATTTTATATTGCAAATCCTTATATAACATATGGAACAGCTTCAGCTACTCCTACAAGATTTTTACAAGCCGGGTTTAGAGAATGGCATATTATATTTGGTTTTGCAATGATTGGTGCGGTTTTATATAAAACTATTTATTTTTTCTTTTTTAAAGAAGCTAAGGGAGAGAGAGTTTCAATAAAAGATGCTTTTAATGTAAAAATGGCACTTCAACAAGTAGGCTATTATCTTTTGATTTCAAAACACCCTCACACAAAAGGTGTTTATAATCCTTTGCAGTTTTGGGCATATGCAATGCTTTATGTTTTCTTTTACGGGATTATTATTACAGGTCTTGCTTTATATGCGGAAGTTTATCATAACGGGCTTGGCGGAATGCTTTATCCGTTTGCAAAAGCGGTTGAAAATATTTTTGGCGGACTTGCTTATGTGAGACTTTGGCATCACATTTTTATGTGGGCAATTATTATAGTTGTATTTATTCATATTTATATGGCGGTTTATAATGCTGTATTTGGAAAAAACGGTGGAATGGACGCAATTTTTTCTGGTATGAAATGGGAAAAAGAAGAACACTGATTTTTCCCGGCCCTCCTTCTTTTATACCAAATAGATAATTGAGAATAAACTGTTTTGTTTTTAATTATCTATTTTTTAAAGGAAATTTATGAGAATTTTAGTTTTAGGGATTGGAAATATCTTATTTGGAGATGAAGGAATAGGTGTTCATTTAGTGAATTATTTAAATGAAAAATATAATTTTAAAAATCATCAAGTTGATTTAATAGATGGCGGGACGCTTGCTCAAAGGCTTATTCCTATAATTGTGGAGTATGATAAAGTTTTTATTTTTGATACGGTTGATGTGGATGATGCTAAGATTGGAGATGTCTATTTTTTTAATTTTTTGGAAGTTCCTGATGTAATTCACTGGCAGGGAAGTGCCCACGAAGTTGAAATGCTTCAAACATTAGAGATGATTCATTTAATGGGAGATTTGCCTGAGACTAAAATAATAGGTGTTGTTCCTTATGTAATAGGAGAAGATACAACATTTACTATAACTGAACCTGTTAAAAAAGCTGCAAAATTAATGGAGAAAATTTTAATAGATGAACTTGGTAAACTTGGAGTTGAATGTGAAATTAAAAATCCTAATGCCAATTTACAAGAAATTGCAAGAGATAGTTATAAAATAGGGGTGCCTGAAGAATCTCTTAGGGGATTAGAAGCGGGAGAAATAAAATGATTTTAAAATTTACATTTAATTTACCTTCAAATCAAGGAGTAGTAGAAAAAATTTTAATAAGAAACGCCATAAATGTAGAGCTTGGGCTAAGCAGGGATTTAGAAAATTTATATGCTTATGTTAAAGGAGATGAAGAAAAAATAGAAGAGTTTTCAAGAAATATATCAAAAGAGCTTCCTTTAAGTATATTTTTAAAATCTCTTAATGCCGAAGTCATAGAAGAATTTAAAGATGATTTAGTTAGAAACTTTCCAAAACTTTCTCTTCCTCCTTGTCCTAAATGTCTTAAAGAAGCCAAAAATGAAAAAAGTGAGCACTATTTTGATATTTTTCATCATTGTGAAGTTTGTGGATATGAAACGAATGGAGAAGTGAGAGTTGAGAGTGGAGAATGGAAAAGTGAGAATAAAAGAGAATTTTTTAAAAAGTTAGCTAAAAAGCTTGAAAATGAAAATATTTTTATTCAAACAATGAACGGAGCTTTTGAAGTAAGCAGAGATTTAGAAAATGCTGATTTTATAATTGCCATGGATTTAGCAAGTGTTGGAAAATATTTTATGGCTTTTGAAGGGGATGCGAAGGCGCTTGCTAGTATAGAAAAGCCTTTTGTTAAACTAAAAACTAATCTTGAATTTAAAAAAACTTACGGATTATCAATTCCGGCTTTTAATGTAAAACTGCCTGATTGTATGGTAACGGAGTTTTTGTTTGAAGTTGGTGAATTTGAACTTTTAGGATTTAAAAAAAGTGATATTTCAAAAGATTTAAGCTTTGGTGTAAAGGTGCAAAAACCTCTTTTTGCAGTAGTTACAGATTCTAAAACAAAAGATATTTTAATTGAAAGTGGAGATAGGGGAATAATTCCTTGTTTTGAAAAAGATATAAAAGCTCAGGGAAAATACAAAGAGTATGGATATAAAAACGGGGTAATTGACAGGTTAGAGAATTTAGGAGAAATAGATTCTAAACAAAGCACTCCGGTATTTAGCGGATTTTATGGAGTTTTAGAGCAGTGGGATTTAAAAGATAAAAATATTATGGGATTTTGTTTTTATGGGGATGAGAATAAAATTTTAATAAATTCTCCTAAATTTGGTCTTATAGAGTATATTGATTTTAAATTTGATTTTAACTCGTTTGAAGAGATTTTTAGTGAAATTGCCATTATGAATGAAACGGGGCCTAAACTTATTAAAAATTTTAAAGAAAAAAGAGCCGCTCTTTTTGAAAATGCTTTAAAGAACAATATTAAAAGCGAAAAAAAGGGAATTTATTATCTTTGGGGACTTATAGGAATAATTATAGGTCTTGGTAAAAATATAGATGAAGGATTTAATGGAATTTTAAGATATTCAAGTGAAGCTATGACAAAAAAAGGTCCTAGAATTGATTATAAAATGAGTGATAATAATCTAAATCCTCTTTGGGCTATTAGAACTGCTATGAGTTTTAATTTAGCGGGAGTTGATGATTATTTAATAAGTTATGGAGTGGTTGAGAGTTTTGCTGAGTTTTTATCAAATCAGTATGAAACTTTTAACCGTGATAACGATTTAAACGGGGCTGTTATTGTCGGAGATTTATTTAGAGGTGAGTTTTTAAATAAAATTTACAGCTATATTGATAAAAACTATCGCGTTTATACTCCAAGAGCTTTACAAATAAGCGGAGGAATTGAGGCTTTTGGAAATGCTGTAATTAATAAAGAGCTAAAAAATTAAATTTTTTTAGCTATTATCATTGAAGTAGGGGAGAGATTAAAATTTTTTGCCACTTTTATTTCAAATTCTTTTAGTTTTTGAGATAATTCGTTTAATGTATAAAAATTTTTAATAGAGTTTGGCAGATATTCATAAGCTTCTTTGTTTTTGCTTATTATGCCTCCTATTTTTGGCAAAATTTTATTAGAATAAAAATCTATTGCATTTCTAATAGTCGTTTTTTTGTACGGTTTTGTAAATTCTAAAATTAATAAAATGCCATTCTTTTTTAATACTCTTGCAAATTCTTCTATTGCTTTATCTGGTTCTACAACATTTCTTATTCCAAAAGAGATGCTTATTGTATCAAAACTCTCATTTTCAAAAGGGAGATTTTGAGCCAAGCCTTGATAAAATGTAATTTCAGGAAATCTTTTTTTTGCAACTTCAAGCATTCCGGCACTTGCATCAAGCCCTGTTATATCATCACTATATTTTTTCCAAACTTCTATCATATCACCGCTTCCGCAAGCAACATCTAAAATTTTTGGATTTTTAATATATTTTAAAGCTTCTTTGATAGCTTTTTCTCTCCAGATTTTATCGCTTCCAAAACTTACAATTCTATTTACCAAATCATAACTTGGAGCAATTTCATCAAACATTTTAACTATTTTTTCCTGCATTAACATATCCGTGGCAATAATTCACCTTTTGGAAG
>JALUWM010000066.1 GCA_027019465.1 Campylobacterales bacterium | reverse complement strand
TATATTTGAAGTTTTACAGTAGATCAACAATTATTACATTGTGATAATCCAGATGATTCTGTTATGTGATTGTGTAATAATATATCAAATTTATTATCTGATTTGACAGTTCCTAATAAAAGATTAAGTATAAATGATATTTATAAGTTACAATTATATTCAGCTACTATTTCAAAAGCAATATTTTATGAATGAACTTTAGCAAAATATAAAGCTTGAGCTGTAGTATTATGAATAAACAAACAAAATAATACATTAAAATCAATTGACATAGTAAGAAATTATACATCATATAATACAGCAGATAATGACTTGTTACCATTTGTAGCAAATGAAGTGGATATAGCTGTTACTAATACAGTTCCAGTAATAGATTCTAATAATCTTGGAATTGTATTATGATTAAATGGTTGATCTGTAAGATGAATTAGAATATCTCCAACAGATAGTAATTTATCTGTTCCAGGTGCAACATCTTATAAAGTTATGACAGTAAAATGATGGACAAATGGTTGTTCAGATAATAAATATACAGATAGTATTTGGTATGGTCCATGACAAATTGGATTATCTCATAATTGACTAAATTTAGAGCCTAGTGGAACAAAAGGTGTAGAATTAAATTTATCTGAAAGATGTTATAAAACATTTGACAAATTGAATTAAAATTCTATAATTAAAGAGCACATTTATTTAAATTATTAAATAAAACAAAAATGATAAACAAAATTATGTGAATGGTAATTGGATGATTGTTGGTAGCTGGTGTGGTATGAACAGTAAGTGCATATAGCACACAGATATGGAGTCCTATTTAATTTGTGAAACAATTATTTGTGACACCACAAGGACAAATAGATCAAAGTAAAGCAACTATAAAGTTGGATGGAACCAACTGAAGGCTCGATGCTAAGAGTATTTATGAAAATGGAGTTCAAGTAGCAACAAAAAGTGCATTAACAAGTTATGCTACAAAAAGTGATTTAAACAGTAAAGTAAATTGATTAAATACTTTTGTGACTTCTTGTAATAAAGATAACTTGTGAAAATTAAATACTGCTTGACAAATATGTATTACAAAGATTGAACCACATTGTAGGTGGGTAGGGCCTTGGTGGTCCTTTTATCGTAGTTGTCACCCAGTAACTGTTTTTGCGTGGGAACAAAAGTTTTTGGTAGATGGATCGAATACTATAACAAATAAAAATATAGCAAATGGTGCGATCACGGAGGATAAATTAGCTGCTGATTTGAGACAAAAAATTTTTAATCCAGTGCCAATTGAAGGTAGATGTTCTTGAGAAGGTTTAATTGATACTGTTCCTGATTGAAATATGGATGATACAGGTCCTCACGGAGAGGGTGATAGTCTAAGTATTTATTGTGTAGATGGTGTTAGAATATGTTGCTTATCACATGAATCTTGTAATCCATCACTAAAAAAAGCACGGTCAAACTGAAATTGAGGACGGATAGCTAAGACTTGGTGAAGTTCAGGAAACTATACATATAGAAATTATATATTACCTGATGGTACTGTATATTGTACTAAAGAAAATAGGTAGTTGTTGCTATGATTAGAAAACTATATCTTAAAATATTGCTTTGGAATAGTTTATTTGATTATTTCTTACATATAAAACTTAATTTAACTTAACAAAAAGCTATCTATCAGATAGCTTTATTTTTAAACAAAATATTGATTTATCTATTTTTTGAATTACTATAAACTTAATTTATTTGGTTAAAAATAATTTAAATGTCAGATAAAAGAAAAGAACTAGATGATACTGATTTGGCTTGGTATGGATTGACCGAGGAGGACATTGAGAAAATGAAGGAAGAGAAGGATGAAATAGGTGATGTGGATATTGATACATTATATTTAGCATCAAAGATGCAAGAATTTTTATATATGTCTGGAAAAGAAGTTTCTTTAGATGATATATTAATTTTTTTAAAGACTAATGTAAAAAATAATGAAGAGATATGAAGTTATAGTATTATCTAAAGTTAGAAAAAAAGTTGATAAATTACCTATATTTATAAAATCAAAAGTATTGTTAGTATTAAAAACTAAATTGAAAGATTTCGATATTGCATTGAAAACATTAGATATCAAGAAACTAAAATGATTTGAAAATAGATATAGACTGAGGATATGAAAATATAGAGTATTGTTTGAAAAATATGAGGATAAATTGATAATATTAGTGATAAACATATGAAGTAGGTGAGATGTGTATAAATAAATTTTATTTTATAATTAAC
>JALUWM010000065.1 GCA_027019465.1 Campylobacterales bacterium | reverse complement strand
TCTAAACAAAGATACGAAAATACTAAATTTGCTTTTTTCAAAAAATTCAAAAATAGATTATACAACTCTTCATACTCCTTGAGTTTTTTTTAAATGATATTGCACTGTTCCTAATTCCACCCCTATAACTCTTGCTATTTTTCTTAATTCCATTTTTTCTGAGAATAATTTAAAAATCATTTCCTTTTGTTCTTGAGTTAATCTTTTATATTTTCTATATTTTTTCCCTTTGTTAAATCCAACTTTCATTAAACCAACCTTTTTATAAAAAACAAGCACTTTTTATTCCTATTTAGTCAGTGCCACTAATTTTCCTTTTTTTGTGATATAATTATATATGATAAGTATCATAAGTTTCTTTAAGGAGAAAAAAAATGAAAGATTTTATTTTAAAAATAACCGCTAGCAAATGGAATTATTATCTCTCACTTGCAACAGATGGAATAACTGCCCTTGTATTTTTAGGACTTAGTTTATATTATACAAAAGATATATGGGCAAGTCTTGCTTTGTTTGTGGTTGGAGTTATATTTTTTACATTTTTGGAATATGCTGTGCATGCATGGCTTTTTCATGAAAATCACCCGGCAAAAGTTTTTATAGAAGGACACGCACATCATCATCAAAATCCATTCAGTTATGATGCAATGCCATTTTTTATGAGTGCTGTAATCGCTACACTTTTTGCATGGATTTTTCACTTTTTTATGCCTACAGCTGATGCTTTGGCAATTGTTGGAGGAATGACGCTTGGATATTTTAATTATGGAATAATGCATCATATTATGCATAGAACTGAATTTAATTCAAAATATTGGAGATATATGCAAGAATTCCATTTCGTTCATCATAAAAAACCTACACTAAATCATGGAATTACAACAGATATATGGGATAGGATTTTTGGAACATATTATCAATGGAATGAAGATGATTTAAAAGGTATTGAAAAACTTAAAAGAATAAAGAAAAAATCTTAGATCTATCTTTTCCCTTTCACTTTTAATAAAAATTAAACAAATTTTAACTCTCTTGATTACAGTCAATGAAATAATCTGAAATAACCATTATAATACTCCAAAACAACAAAGGAGAACAAATGTTTGGATTATTCGGAAACAAAGAAACTAAAAAACCTGAAGCTTGTGATTTGCCATTTTTATGTTGGCAATGTGAAATGAGTGCACCAGGTGGATGTGGAAGCCATGGTGAAAGCAAAGGTGTTTGTGGTAAAACTGCTACAAAAGCAAGACTTCAAGATTTAATGATTTATGGACTAAGAGGTCTATCTGCATATAGAGAACATGCAAATGAATTAGTATCTACACCAGAAGAAAGTAAAATATTAAAAGAAATTGATGATGTAAATGCTGAAACTCTATATTTCACACTTACAAATGTTAACTTCAACTTTGATGAGCATATAGCGCAACTTATGAAAATAGGAAATGCAGGCGTTAAAGTTATGGATTTACTAAGTAACGCACATACAAAAGCACTTGGAGTTCCAGCACCTGTAACTGTAACTCAAAACAAAGCTGAAGGAAAAGCTATTTTAGTATCAGGACACAACCTTGATATGCTTGAAAAACTGCTTGAAAGAATTGAAGAAAGAGGACTTAGTGATAAAATCAATGTATATACTCACTCAGAAATGCTACCAGCACACGGTTATCCTCATCTTAAAAAATTCAAAAACCTAAAAGGAAATATCGGTAAAGCATGGTTTGACCAAACAGATATATTCACTAAATGGAATGGGACTTGTGTTGTAAATACAAACTGTATCGTACCGCCTGAAAAATCTAAAAAAGTAGGTAATTATATAGACAGACTTTATACTTATAAAATCACAGGTATTGAAGGCGCTAAAAAAATTGAAAATGATAACTTCGATCCATTAATCGATCAAACTTTAGAATTACCGGAAGTTACTGGATTTGACAGTGATGAAAAAATCGTAACAGGTCATCATTACAAAACTGTTCTTGAAGCATACGGAGCAAAAGTTCTTGACGCTATTAAAGAAGGTAAATTAAAAAGAGTATGGGTAATTGCAGGATGTGACGCACCTGGTAAAAAAAGAAATTATTACAGAGAATTAGCACTTGCACTTCCAAAAGACCATTTAATCATCACAAGCAGTTGTGGTAAATTTAGATTTAATGATGTAGATTTTGGAAATATTCCTGGAACTGATATTCCAAGATATATTGACCTTGGGCAATGTAATGATAGTAATGGAGCAGTTCATATAGCACTTGCAGTTGCAGAAGCTCTTGGAATTAAAGATGTAAATGAATTACCAGTATCAATTGCTTTAATGTGGATGGAACAAAAAGCAATTATTATTTTACTAGCACTACTTAGCCTTGGAATTAAAGATATTTTTATAGGACCAAATGCTCCGCAATTTGCTAATGATGATATTGTTAATTTCTTAGTTGAAAACTTTAATCTTGGTGTTATCAGCGGTGATATTCATAAAGATTTCGGAAAAGAATTAGCTAGTTAATTTCCCCTCCCTCCTTCGAGGCTTTTGCCTTACCAACTATAATATTCTTTTATTTTTTCTAAATCTATTATTTGAAGTTTTGAATTTTTATTCTTAATAATCCCTAAATTTTTGAATTTTTTGAGTTTTCTAGAAAGAGTTTCAGGTTTTATATTTAAAAGCGCTGCAATGGAATGTTGTTTAAGCTCTTCAAAAGCATCAGGATTATCATAAATAAATTTGGCAATTTTCGTTTCTGTATCAAAAATTAAATTATTTTGAATTATCCCATCAAGATATTTCATTTTACGAAGAAGAGAGCTCATTATCTGCATACATACATCACCCTTTTGCATAAAATTTTTAAATTTTTCAAATTCTATTTTTAAAATAATTCCGTCACTATCCATCGCACAACTTGCAGGATAAGGTATATTCTCAAAATTAGGAAGCTCGGCAATTAAAGAAACAGGCTTGAATTTATGAATTATAAGTTCATTACCTTTATTATCTGCTTTATAAACCTTGGCACTTCCTTCAATCAAAAGATGAAGATATCTAGGCTCTTCCTTTTCATAAAATACTATATCATTTTTTTTTAATTTTTTTATAATTACAAAATTTTGAATTTCCTCTAAATCTTTATTATCTAAATTTTTAAACAAAAAATAATTTTTTAAATTCATAAAGAAAGCCTTTTTTGTAAAATTATATCATTTATTAATCTAAATCAATTTTTTTTATTAATTGCTTTGGTATAATGAAAATAAAAAAGGAAAAAGCATGGAAATAAAAATGTTAAATTTCGAGCCTATGAATGATGTTCATTTAAATGAAGTAAAACTTCTTGAAAAACTATTAAAAGAACTAGATGAAAATAAAGATGTAACAGATACATTAGAAAAATTTATAAGAGATGTAGAAAAGCATTTTGCTTTTGAAGAAGATTTAATGAAAAAATATGATTTCTTTGCCTATTTTCCACACAAAATGGAACATGACAAAATATTAAACGAACTTTACAGCCTAAGAGGAAAAGATAACGAATACCTTAAAAAATATTTTAAAGAGCACTTTATTCCTTGGCTTGATAATCATATTCTTACAATAGATACTGTAACAGCCGGATTTTTTTATATGATAGGAGCAGAAATAACTTGATATTTCTTTAGCTCCTCTTCGCTTATACTTTCTATTAAACCTAATTTTTTAAGTTTTTCTATAACTTCCGGCGTTATATCCACATCAGGCGGCCAGACTCTCATAAATCCGTCAAGCTCATTTTTGTTACTGCCGTCAATTCCTACAATTTCATCAATCCATATGTCTCTTAGAGCATCAATATTATTCGTAACCCTCCAAACGAGCATATAAGGGTTATCAATCTCATCTGTATTTATAAAAACGACGATTCTTAAATTTTCTTTAAATTTTTTTATTTTTTCAAAAATCTCTTTAGCTGACTTTTCTTTTTTAAATTTAATAACACAAATAGGATTTTTTGTATCAGTAAAATACTGTCTAACATCTTCAATTAAAGGTTCAACTTCTTGTAGCTTTTTCAATAACTCTTCATCTTCTAAAACTTGGAACTTGGAACTTGGAACTTGGCTACTTTTTTGCGTAGCATCAATCCCAAGTTTCCCTCCTACAAGCTCCTCAATGCTTGAATGGTCAAGCTCATCAACTATCCCTTTTGAAATTAAAATTTTTTCTTTATCAAAATTATTTAAAATATATTTTGTTAAATTCTTATAATCCCTAAGAAGTGGAGCGTCATCTCCTACAAAAATAGCGTGTTTTACAAAGCTCATCTGCCCTACTCCCCATAAACTATGCATAACCTGTAAAGAATGTCCCGGGTATCTTGGAGCAATTTTTGCCAAAATAAGATTATGAAAAACACCGTTTTCTGGCATTGCATAATCAATCAAATCAGGAGCGGTGGTTTTTAGAAGAGGCAAAAATATTCTCTCAGTCGCATAGCCCATATATTTATCTTCTAGGGGAGGCTTTCCAACAACCGTTGCATAAAACACTGGTTCTTTTTTAGTAGTTATCGTTTTAATATGCATTAAGGGAAAAGGTTTTTTTAGGGTATAATATCCTGTATGGTCTCCAAACATTCCTTCTATTTCCATCTCCTCTGGGTTGCAATATCCCTCAATTACAATATCCGAATCCGCAGGAACTTCAAGGTCATTGCTTACACATTTAACAAGTTTTGGATTTTTGCCTCTTATAAATCCGTAAAGCATAACTTCAAAAATCCCAGGAGGCATAGGAGCCGTGGCACACCATGTCCAAAGAGGGTCACCACCTATTGCAACACTCACAGGCATTTTCTTTTTTGCTTTTTTATACTCCCAAAAGAGATGAGCAGAATCTTTATGTATTTGCCAGTGAAGCCCCAAGCGGTAATCATCATAAATCTGAAGTCTATACATTCCGACATTTCTAGTTTCTCCATCAAGACTTTTTGTATAAACCTGACCCATTGTAATAAATTTTCCGCCATCCTTTTCCCACGTTTTAAGAATCGGTAACCTGCTAAGTTTTGCAGCTTCCCCCTCATAAATATGATATTGACACTCTCCGCTTTTTACACCTTTTGGAATTGTGTTTTTAATTGCAAAAAGCTTTCCGAATGCTTTTAATTTTTCAGATAATGTTTTTGGAGGTTTCATTTTTATAAGACTTTCTATTTCATCTGCTATTAAATCAAGTTTTTTGCCAAAAATTTTCTCAACCACTTTATCATTTGCAAAAACATTCATCAAAACAGGGATATCAAATCTTTTCTTCCCTTCCATAGGATTTGTAAATAATAAAATTTTAGGCTCTTTTTTCTTTGCTTCAATATAAGCTAGATGAGGTATTTCAAGATTTACATCCAGTGGAGTATCTATAACTTTTATATACTCTTTTAAATTATCTAGATTCATTAATTCCCCTTAAAATTCCGTTTTTTTCAAAATATCCAATCATTTTTTTATATGTTTTATTAGAACTTAATGTTTTAGTATCTCCGACAACAATAAGTTTTCTTTTTGCTCTTGTAATAGCGACATTAAGTCTTCTTAAATCATCCAAAAATCCTATCTGCTCTTTTTCATTAGCTCTTACTAAACTTAAAATAATTATCTCTTTTTCTCTTCCCTGAAACCCGTCAACACTTTTTACTTCAATTTTTTTATCTTTTAATAATTTTTTTATATACTCTTCATGGTCTTTATAAGGAGTAATAATTCCTATGTAATCCTCTTTTGCTCCGGCTTTTACAAATTTATCCACCAAATTTACCACAAATTCAGCTTCTAAGGGATTATATTTTGAAGGAGAGCCTTTTTTTATTTTTTCTAAAAATTTCCCCTTAGTATCAAAAAATACCAAAGGTTCAAACCCGCCAAAATTTTCATCTTCTTTTATTTCTAAATCTTTTATAATGATATTTTTAATCTTTTCAAATGTTTTTACCCTGCACTCATAAAATTCACAGCTTGGAAAATTATTTATTTTTTCATTCATTCTGTATTGAATTTCTAATGTATGATAAATATTTTTATAAAGAGCGGTAAATCTCTCAAAAAGAGAGAATTTAAGTCTTTCTTCATTGCTTAAAATTGTTGGAGGAAGTTGTTTATGGTCTCCTGCAAAAATAGCCTTTTTTGCTTTTATAAGAGGTATAAGAGTACCGGGCTCCATTGCCTGAGCCGCTTCGTCAATAAATACCACATCAAAATTTTTATTCTCCAAAAAATCTCCCCCGGCAGCCGAATTAGTGGCAAAAACAACATCCGCCGTATCTAAGATAGAATGCATAATCTCTTCAAAAAGGGCATTTTTTTTATCATAAAGTTTATTAATGTTTTGTTGGATTTTAAGCCACTCGGCCATCTCTTTTATCCATTCAGCTTTAACGCCCCTTTTGCCTTTACCGTTTTTTGCCAAATCTAAAATCTCTTCATCGCTCATCCCCCTTCTTCTTCCGGGAGTTGGTTTTTTTGTTTTTTTATCCTGAAGATATTTTAAATCATCTATTTTTTTAATTAATTTTTCAATTTCTTTATATCTTTTATCTCTTCTTATCTTTACATCCAAAGAGTGTTTCATTAAATTGCTCTCAATTTTTGCAGGATGTCCGATTCTTACCACATTAAAATCTTTTAATTTTTCTAAAACATTATCAACAGCAACATTGCTATCAGCCGTTACTAAAATTCTTTTGCCTATATGTTTTTTGATAACTTCAGCTAATGTAGTCGTCTTACCTGTACCAGGAGGTCCGTGAATTAAAAACATTTCTGAATTTATAGACTTACTAAGGGCTCTGTTTTGAGAAGGATTTAGAATTTCACTTTTTTCATTAACTTCTATAATCTCAGGCTCCCTTTTACCAAGCAAAATATCTTTTTGCTCATAATTTTGAACTTCTTCTAAGGCTTTTAACATTCTTTTAAAAGTAATATCATTTACAAACAAATCAAGTCTGTAAAGTTTTGAGCGAAAAATCGGCTCTTTTGAATAAACTTCAATAAAATTTCTGCCAACCGCGCTTACTGTGGCTTCTTGATTAAATTTAAGAGGTTCACCCCTGCTTATTAAAACGATATCGCCTACTTTTATCTGATGTTCTGGCATATTATTTCTATTAAATCTGTAAATCTTAAAATCAAGAAAATCCCCGACATATTTCATTCTAAGACCAAGAATGCCCCTTCCTCTTTTTTGTCTTTCAATACCGCTTAATCTTTTTATTTCATTTAAATGAAAATCTTTCTCAGCTTTTCGCTCTTTTTCTATCAAAGCGGAAAAGTATTTTTTATACTCATTTACCGATTCAAATCTTTTTTTATACAAATAATCCTCCTAAAACTATACTAAATGCTAATAAATTTATACCATAAAAAGAGAGTTTTTTATAATATGCCGCTAAACTAAGCCATAAAAACAAAATCCCAAACCATAAAGGAAGTTTATAATCGTAAAAATTATCCCCTAAATGTAAATAGCCCTTAATTATTCCATCCATTATCCCACCAATTCCTATTAAATGTAAAAACATAGCTAGCGGATAAAAAAAAGTAAATAAAATAGTGGCAAAAGGAGATAAAAGCTGATAAAGACTCATATTTGAAAAAACAGTGTGTGAGATAACAAACATCATCAAAAAAACAAAAAAGTTCATTAAAATCCCGTTTTTAAAAGTAGGCTTAAAATATTTAAAAAATAGCATAATATAAAAAACACCTAGAATACTTAGAAAAAATCCAATAGAAAAAATTTTCATAAAAAATATTATAAAAGAGGCCAAAATCGTTAAAAAAAGAATCCTCAGTGAAAAAATATTTTGCAAATTAAAAGCAAATAAAAACAAAATAATCTCCATTACAAAAGCCCTGATAAGTGAAGGCGGAAAAGATGTGAGATAAAGATATAAAAATTCAAAAATAAAAATTAAAATCCCTAAATCAAAAAATCTGTTTCTATAAGGAAATTTCTTATGAAAAATTTTATAAACAGGAGAAAAAATCAAAAACAAAATAAAAGAAATTACCCCTAAATGAAATCCGCTTAAAGCAAAAAGATGAGAAATTCCAAGAGTGCTTAATTCCTGCCTTGTTTTATAATCAATCCCTTCACCTAAAAAAAGGGCTTTATATAAGTTACTTATTTTTTTATCTTTATGCTGGTTTTCTATAAATTTATCTAAAAAAGAAGCATTCTTTAGTTTTAAATCAAAACTTATTGCATAAAAACTGCTTAAATATCCTAAAAAAGAGATGTTTTTTGTAAGAATTTTAATATTAAGATTTTCATTAAGCAAATTTTTAAGATTATCTCTTGAAGTTGTATAAAAAGTGACATCTTTATTTTTTAATTTTAAAACATAATAATTCTTCTTTTTATATTGATTAATTACCTTTACATCCAAATTTCTAACCGGCTTATTTATAAAATTAATATAATTTAAAAAAGAAATCTGGATTCTAAAAATAAAAACTAAACTAAAAAATAAAAAAAATAATTTTAATTTTTTAGTTTCCATTTTACATTTTTCAATTTAAATATTTGGCATTTCTACCCGTGCTTCAGTCGGTTCAATTTCTACTACATCACTTACTTTATCTGTAAACAGAGTATATTTCTTGTGAAACAGCATTTCAACCGTTCCTGTCGGTCCGTTTCTTTGCTTTCCTATAATAATTTCAGCATCTTCAACCTCTTTTTCCTGGAATTCTACAAACTCTTTTTTCCCTTTTTCAAGAGCCTCTTTTTGTTTTTGTTTTGCTTCCATTGCTTTATATACATCATCTCTATATATAAACATAATAACATCGGCATCCTGTTCAATAGCCCCTGATTCTCTAAGGTCGCTTAACATTGGTCTTTTATTTGGTCTGCTCTCAAGTGCCCTGTTTAATTGAGACAAGGCAATAATAGGAATTTGAAGCTCTCTTGCTAATAATTTAAGACTTCTACTAATTTCTGCAATAGCTAAATGTCTTTCTCTTTGGTCTGAAGCAATTAATTGAAGATAATCAATTATAGCTAAAGACAAATCAGGATTTTGGGTTTTGAGTTTTCTGAGTTTTGCTCTGATGGTATGAATATTTATATTTCCTTCATCATCTATAAAAAGAGGCTTAGAAGATATTTCATCAGATATAACTGTAAGTTTACTCATCTGCTCATCATTTAAATTTCCTCTTCTAAGCTCTTGCAAAGGAATTTTTCCAGCAGCACTTAGCATTCTTAACATCAACTGCTCTGCTGGCATTTCAAGTGAAAATATTGCCACTCCCCTGTTCTGTTTTATTACATTTAGAGCAAGATTTAGGGCATATGCAGTTTTCCCCATTGAAGGTCTTGCGGCAATAATAATCAAATCCCCCTCTCCAAAGCCGCTTGTTTTTCTGTTAAGTTCGATAAATCCTGTATCAAGCCCTGTTACAATTCTATTCTTTTTAGCTGCTTGAAGTTGTATAAATTTAATAGTATCTTTTACAACATTTAAAGAATTTTTAAAATCACCTGCCAAATTTGAAGTGGCTATAGCAAAAAGTTTACTTTGAATATCTTCAACTTCTTCTACCGCTCTTTTATCCTCTTCTAAAACAATCTTTTTAATCTCGTTTGAGAGATGAATAAGCTCTCTTTTTGTTGAAAGATCTTTAAGCTCTTTTGAATAGGCTTCAACCCTTTCAACCGGAGCTGTTCCTATAATTTCAAAAAAAGTTTCTTCATCAAATTTGTTTTTTTTCTTAAGTTCATCCCTTAAAAAAATTTCATCTATAGGTAAATCTTTTTTATAAAGTTCTTCCATTGTTTCAAATACAGCCTGATGAAACGGAAGATAAAAATCATTTGCTTTTAAAATAGCGGCAATATCTTCATATACTTTCCCGTCAAACAAAATAGCACTTAAAATTCCTCTTTCTATGTCTATATTAAACAGATTCAATTTTCACCTTTTAAAATATGCTCTTTTAGTGCTTTTACAACATCTCTTACATCTTGAGATTCAAGAAGTGTTTTTAATTTATTTTTTTGTTTTTTTGATAAACCTCTTATAATCTCTACAATTTTTTTTTCTTCATTTTCTACTTTTTTTATTTCTTCTATAGCTTTTTGACCTAATATTTTTTCAAGTTTTTCTTTTGTTACTTTATTTGGCATAAAAACAAAAGCCATAAAAATAAAGTTCAAAGAAACAATCATTAGCCCAATAGCGAAAATAAGCTCTGTAGTTATTGTCATTTTGCTTCCTTTTTTACTTCTTCTAAAAATCTATCCAAAAGTTCATTTTCAGGATATTTTCCTATAATTTCACCTTTTTTCATAATAAGCCCAAATCCTTTCCCGCAAGCAATTGCAACATCCGCTTCTTTTGCTTCACCTATTGCATTTACCACACATCCCATAACTGAGAGATTTAAAGGCTTTTTAATATCTTTTGTAGCCTCTTCCACAGCCTCTACAATAGGTGGTAAATCAACTTCAATCCTACCACATGTAGGACATGAAATTATATTAACTCCCTCTTTGATAAGCCCTAAATCTTTTAAAATAGCTTTTCCTACCCTAATTTCTTCTTCAAGCTCTCCTGTAATGGAAACCCTCAATGTATCTCCGATTCCCTCAAGCAATAATGCCCCAAAAGCCGAAGCGGATTTAATAGTAGCGTGAAATTTTGTCCCGGCTTCTGTAACTCCCAAATGAAAAGGATAATTCACAAGAGGTCTTAACATTCTATAAGCCTCTACTGTTCGCAAAACATCACTGGCTTTTAATGAAACTTTTATATCAAAAAAATCCAAATCTTCCAAAAACTTAATATGCCACAATGCACTCTCAACCATTGCTTTTGGAGTTTGCCCATATTTATTTTCAAGAGGCTCTTCCAAACTTCCGGAATTTACACCAATTCTAATAGGCAGATTTCTGGCTTTACACGCTTTTACCACTTCTTTTATTCTATCTTTTCCGCCTATATTTCCTGGATTAATTCTAAGACAATCTACATACTCGGCTGCCATAAGCCCTAATTTATAATTAAAATGGATATCAGCAACGACAGGGAGAGGAGATTTTTTTACTATTTCTTTTAGTGCTTTTGCATCTTCTTCATCCAAAACGGCAACTCTAACTAAATCAGCCCCTGCAAAATAAAGTCTATTTATCTGCTCCATTGTTGTTTTTATATCTTTTGTTTTAGAGTATGTCATAGATTGGACACTTATTTTAGCATCTCCTCCAACATCAACATCTCTTATTTTTATTTTTCTAGTAGGATATCTTTTAATCAATTTTTCTCCTTAAATGATAAATATATTCTATATTACCCTCTTTTCCTTTAAGAGAGCTTTTTTCTTTTCTTAAAATTTCCCAATTATACTCTTTTATCTTATTTTCAAAATTAATCTTAGCATTTTTTATTGCATCTTTATCAATAACCACACCTTTTTTATCTCTTTTTACTTCTTTTCCTACTTCAAACTGAGGTTTAAAAAGAAGTATCATCTCATCAGATAAAGTAGCTAATTTATCAAAAATTTTAAGAAGTGATATGAAACTAACATCACTAACTAATATATCAAATTTTTTAGGATATTTAAAGTCTCTAACATCCGTATTTTCAAAAGCCTCCACTCTTTTATTTTCTCTTATTTTCGGATGAAGCTGATTACTTCCAACATCCACACAGACTACTCTCCTAGCACCTTTTTCTAAAGCAACCTCACTAAATCCCCCTGTGGAACTTCCCACATCAATTACACTTTTCTCATTAAAATAAAAATTATATTTTTCAAGATAATTCTTGAGTTTCCAAGCAGCCCTGCTTACATAAATTTTTTGTAAAACTTCAATTTTTGCATTTTCTATATTAAAAGAAGGTTTTGTGACAATTTTTCCATTTACTTTGATTTTAGAATTTTTTATAAGCTCTTTCGCCTTATTTCTGCTTTCTACAAAATTATTTTTCACTAAATACTCATCAAGTCTCATATTTTCACTTTTTTTTAAAAATTTTATCAAAAATTATTCATAAATTAATTTTTTGTGTTATAATAATCAAAACAAAAAAGGAGACAATATGGGATTTAGTGGATTTATGGCACTAGTTTTATGTGTAGTAGCAACAGGAATGATGTTATGGGTAGTGGCGGACGCAATTAAAAAATCTCCAATCAAAGATTAAGAGAGTAAATCCTTAAGGGAATTTTTTACTTTCTTATTTTCATAAATTATTTTATAAACTTCATTTGCAATAGGTGTGTAAATATTCTCTTTTTTAGCTATTTCATAAATTGCTTTGGTAGTATAGACACCTTCTGCAACTTCACCAAGTTCATTTAAAATATCATTCAAGAGTTTACCTTTAGCTAAATTTAATCCAACTCTGAAATTTCTACTCATTGTTGAATTTGCAGTTAAAAACAAATCCCCAGCTCCTGCAACTCCTAAAAATGTATTTTTTTTTGCACCAAAGAATTCTCCAAATCTTGCAATTTCCACAAGACCTCTTGCTATAAGAGCCGCTTTTGCATTTTCTCCTAGATTAAGACCTTCACAGATTCCAGCAGCAATAGCAATAACATTTTTATAAGCTCCTGCAACTTCAACACCGTAAATATCATCCGAAATATATGTTTTAATAAAAGGAGGAAAAAATAACCCAAACTCATTAGCTATTTTTTTATTCCCGGCAACAACAAGGGCCGTAGGTTTATTTTCTTTTACCTCTTTTGCAAAAGAAGGGCCCGCCAAAAAACATATATTTTCACTATCCAAATACTCTTCAAATATTTCATTTAAAAATTTTAGCTCTTTATTATCAATTCCTTTACTAGCTACTAAAATTTTTTTATTTTTAAGATTTTTTTTATACTTTTGAATAAATTCTCTTA
>JALUWM010000064.1 GCA_027019465.1 Campylobacterales bacterium | reverse complement strand
CTCCAGTCTTCTTTATTTATATACTCTTCAATAGTTGTATTACAATTTATATAAGTAGCTTCATTATCAAGAATATTTTCTCTTTGTAATTTATGAAGATGTCTATAAATCATAAAATTTTTCATTACATCAAAATATCCATGTTTATATAAAGATTTTTCTATTAAATCCTGTATATATTCAACTTCAGGAGTATTAATATCTTTTATAGCTTCAATAACTTCGATAAAAACATCACTATTATATTCTACATTTGTAGCTTCAAAAGCTTTTTTTATAGCATCTTCTATTTTATATGGAAAATAATCTTGATACGCACCATCTCTTTTAATAACTTTTTTCATTGATTTTCTCCTGAAACAGAATTAATTTATAAAATTTTACTTCTTTTTACTTATGATAAACTTAAGAAAATAGTAATAAATTTTATCTGAAATTAAAGAAAAGAAAGGAAAATAGGGAGTTTAAAGAACTTTAAATTTAAATTTTTTCCCTCCCCACATCGGTTTTACATCCCCTACAATATATGGAGCTGTCCATTCTTCTTCTATTAATTCAATTTCTCTCTCAGGTATATTTAAATTAAAATTCTCCCTTGCATTATCACTTACAAATTTTTGAAAAGTCTCTATATCTCCTTCAAAAAATTCTGCAAGTGCTAGTAAAATTACAGGAGCTGAGAAAATTCCAGCAGCACCTTTTAATTTATTTTTGATTGAATGAGGAGCAGAATCGCTTCCAAACATTATTTTTTTATGCCCGTTTTTTACATATCTTTGAATTTCAGCTCTGTCTTTTGGGGTTTTGATTAAAGGTTTACAAAAATAATGAGGATTAAGCATCCCTCCAACAACTTCATCAAGTGTTAATAATAAATGATGAAGAGTAACTGTTGCATATAAATTTTCATATTCATCAAGCAGATTTAACATATCAGCCGTTCCAATATGTTCCATTATAATTTTAAGTTTTGGAAAATCACGAGCCAGTTTTTTATAAACATCAATAAATTCCCTTTCTCTATCAAGCACAAATCCGTTTGTTTCCCCGTGAACACTAAGAGGAATATTAAGCTCACTCATCATCTCTAAAACAGGATAAACCTTTTCTAAACTTTTAACTCCATTTTCGGAATTTGTAGTAATTCCGGCGGGATAAAGTTTAATGGCAAAAATTTCATCTGCTAAATTCAATAACTCATCTTCGCTAAATTCTCTCATAAAAACATTCATCAAAGGCGTAAAATCCTCGCTGTTTTGCAAAATTTCTTCTTTATAGCTTATTAATCTTTCTTTATTATCGACAGGAGGAACTAAATTTGGCATTATAACTGCAGCTGCAAACTGATTTTGGGTATAAGGCAAAACGCTTTTTAGCATTTTACCGCTTCTTAGATGCAAATGCATATCTATTGGAGTGTTAAGTATCATATTAATCCTTTTTTATAATTATAAAACAAATTTTATATCTTTGTGTTTGTTAAGTCTTTTAAAAAATTCATTTCTTTCTTCTTCACTTGTGCAATATGCTTCAAATTTTTGAGAATGGTATTTATTATTACTTTTACTATCTTCTATATTACATTCTTGATTATCAATACACTCTTTTACTGCATTTTTCATTTTTTCTTTATCTTCTCCTATAATTCTAAATCCCCACATACAAGGATATTTAATATCAGGTCTTTTATTAGGCATATATTCTCCTTTTTTATTTAATTATAACAAATTTTTAAGAAAAGTTTAAGAAAAAATAAGAGGAGAAAGTTTACATAAAGTAAACCATAGGAACAATTGTAGGATATTTTTTTGTTTTTCTAAATATATGTTTTCTCATAACATTTCTAAGTTCATTTTCAAAAATTCTGTTTTTTTCATACACATAATCTTTTGCATGGTCTATATAATTAACAATTAAATCTTCCATCTCTTTTGCAAAATTTTTATCTTCTTTATCAGAAATAATTCCATAAGTTGTAACTCTTGGTCTTGCTATAAGTTTTTTATTTTTCTTATCCACTTGCGCTACAACCATTATAATACCCTCATTTGCAAGTTTTTGTCTGTCAATTACCACATCATTTTCTATTTTTTTATTAATTTGATTATCTATATAAACTTTACCTGTTTGCACATTTCTTACTTTTCTAACTCTTTTTGGAGTTATTTCCCACTGCTCCCCGTCTTCCATAATAAAAATATTTTCTTCAGGTATACCTGTACTCATAGCAGTTTCTCTATGTTTCATTAAGTGGTTAAATTCTCCGTGAACCGGTAAGAAAAATTTCGGTTTGACAAGTCTTAACATAAGTTTTTGCTCTTCTTGTGCTGCGTGACCGCTTACATGAATTTCACTAAAATCTTGATAAGCTACTTTTGCACCTTTTTTCATAAGATAATTTATAAGTTGAGAAACAGTTGGTTCATTTCCAGGAATCGCCTTAGCACTTAATACTATCTGGTCACCCTCTTTTATTTTTACATGTCTATGCTCATCAATAGCCATTCTATATAATGCACTCATACTCTCACCCTGAGACCCTGTTGTAACAATTAAAATTTCTTCATCAGGATATTTCCCTATTTCATACGGGTCAATAAAAATGTCTTTTGGCAACTTAATATATCCTAAATCCATAGCAATATTTAAGTTTTGTTCCATACTTCTTCCTATAATACACACTTTTCTGCCAAATTTAATACCTCTTTCTATAGCCTGATAAACTCTATGAATATTTGAAGAAAAAGTGGACATAATAACTCTGCCTTTTGCTTTTAAAAAGAGATTATCAAATGTTTTACCAACAACACTCTCACTTGGAGTAATCCCCGGTTTATGTGAGTTTGTAGAATCACTAAACAAAGCCAAAACCCCTTTTTCTCCATAATATGCAAGTCTATGTAAATCAGGAGCATATCCATCTATCGGGGTAAAATCTATTTTAAAATCACCTGTATGAATAATTGTTCCAATAGGTGTTTGAATAGCAAGTGAAGATGCATCAATAATAGAATGTGTCATATGCATCCATTCTATTCTAAAATCCCCTATTTGTATAGGAGTTCTTTTTTTAACACTTCTAAAATAACTTCTATATTGTAAAAGTTTATGCTCTTTAAATTTATTTTCTATCATAGCAAGAGGCAAACTTGTTCCATAAATTGGAAATTGCATCTCCTTAAACAGATATGGAACAGCACCTATATGATCTTCGTGTCCATGTGTAATAATAAGCGCTTTTATTTTATGTCTTATTTCTCTAAGATATGTAAAATCAGATATTAAAATATCAACACCATGCATATCTTCATTTGGAAAGCTCATTCCACAGTCAATTATAATCGCACTGTTTTCTGTCTCAAGAACTGCACAGTTTCCACCTATTTCATCAAGTCCTCCAAGAGGAGTAAATTTCACCCATCCTTTAGTATTTGTATCTATTTTATTATGAGTATTTAATCTAGCATGATGAATCTTTTCGTTTTCTTCAAAAGCTTTATTTAAATCTTTAAACCACACAAAATTTTTCGGGTCTAGCTTCTTTTGTTGAGAAAGACCGTTTTTTTTATAATTATTTCTTTTTTGAAAATTTGTTTTGTTTTCACTGTTTTCTGTTTGTTTACTTATTTCTTCTATATTGTTTTTTTCCATTATTACTCCTTTCTGTGGCCAGTTCAGAAAAGAGCCGGAAAAAATCAGAGCCTTTTATTTGATGTGGTCTTATTGTGTTTTGAAATCCATATTCACTAGGTTCAAAATTATAAACAGATAAATTTTTTTTCAGTGTTTTTCTGGGATTTGAAAATGCATCTTTTAAAAATTTTGCAAATTCTTCATCATATGAATCTTCAAATTTTTCAAACAAAATTACACTGCTTATAACCTTGGGAGCCGGAACAAATGCCCCTGGAGGCACATCAAAAAGTTTTTTCACATTAGCTACGCTTGAAGCTAAAATACTTAAACTTCCGTAATTTTTATCTCCCGCTTTGGCACAAAATTTATCTGCTACTTCTTTTTGGATTAACACCAAAATATTTTTGGCATTTTTATCTCTTAATGCTCTAAGAATTATATTTGTAGCAACATAATAAGGTAGATTTGCTATTAAATCATATTTTTCATCTGCCAAACTATCTTGCCAATAATCCAAAACATCACCACATTTTAATTTAAGTTCAGGAAATTTTTTTTGTAAAATTCCACATAAATCTCTATCTATTTCGAAAGCTAGAACTCTTTTTTTTTCCAGCAACTTTTCTGTCAAATCGCCTAAGCCAGGTCCAATTTCGATTATTAAATTTTCACTATTGGGCATCGATTGGACGATTTTATCTAAATAATGCTTATCTTTTAAAAAATTTTGACCAAATTTTTTCTTTGCCTTGATTATATCATATCCTTTTGAAATTTTGATAAAATTATATCAAAAAAGGTGTTTTTTTATGGAATATTTTGCAAAAAGAATCATCCCCTGCTTAGATGTAAAAAACGGCAGAGTTGTTAAAGGAGTTAATTTTGAAGGCTTAATAGATGCAGGTGACCCTGTTGAAGCAGCAGTTAGATATAATGAAGAAGGAGCAGATGAATTAACTTTTCTTGATATTACGGCAAGTTATGAAAAAAGAAAACCTATTGTGGATATTGTAAAAAAAGTTGCAAAAGAAGTTTTTATTCCATTAACTGTCGGAGGAGGAATAAGCAGCTTAAATGATATTTATGATTTATTAAATGTAGGATGCGATAAAGTTTCTATAAACTCAGCCGCTGTAAAAAAACCTGAATTTATAAATGAAGGTGCAAAAAGATTTGGAAGTCAGTGTATTGTAGTTGCTATTGATGTTAAAAAAACAGCCCCTAATAAATGGAATGTATTTATAAAAGGTGGTAGAGAAAACACTGGTCTTGATGCAATAAAATGGGCAAAAGAAGTTGTCAATAGAGGTGCTGGTGAAATTTTATTAACTTCTATGGATACAGACGGTACAAAAACAGGCTTTGATATTGAAATCACAAAAACAATAAGTGAAATGGTAAATGTCCCTGTTATTGCGAGCGGTGGGGCTGGAAGAATGGAAGATTTTAAAGAAGTTTTTGAAAATAAAGCTGACGCAGCACTTGCTGCTAGTATTTTTCACTTTCGTGAAATTGATATAATGGATTTAAAAAGATATCTTAAAAATGAAAAAGTGAGTATAAGAATATGAAAAAATTATTATTAATATTACCTATCTTTTTATTAGCCTTTAATGTAAAATTTACAAAAGTTTATAAAAAATATATTATTCCAAACAAAGATGCTATTTTTATTAAAACTTCCTCACCTGATTTAACATTTCCTTTTAAATACATAAGAGTTCAAAATGGATATATTTTATATGGAGATATACAAACAATAAACAATTGGTTAAACAATGAATTTTATGCTCCAAATGATGCAAAATTTAATAATATAAAAATAGCAATTATTGATACAGATAAAATTCAATATCAAATAATTAAAAATTTAAGATCAAAATATCCAAGTTGTCAAATAAAAGATATAATTTTTCTATCTCCTGATGAAGAAAAGATAATTACACATCCAACAGATATAACACTAAAATACAAAATAAAATTAGAATGTAAATAAATAATGTTTCACGTGAAACAAAAAGGGAAATTTATGAAATTATTAATTTTTTTTATAATTACCATATTTAGTTTTGCAAATAAAAAACATGGCTATATTAATGAATATTAAAATATTAAGCAGCGGTAATAAAGAAATTTTCCCTTTTGCTAAACCTATTGGCATAGGATTAATTGATACGGCAATAAATCTTACAAGAATTTGTTTATTTGATAAACCTGATTTTTTACTCTTTATAGGAAGTGCCGGAAGCTATGGAAATCTAAAAACTTTAGATATCATAACTACTTCAAGCGCAAGTAATATAGAAAACTGTTTTTTTGAAAAAAAATGTTATACTCCGATTGAGAATATTATAACTTTTAATAATGTTTCACGTGAAACAATAATCAACTCATCAAATTATATAACAACAGATGAAAATATTGCAAAAAAATATCTTAAAATTAATATTGAAGCTGAAAATATGGAATTTTTTTCTGTCGTTAAAACAGCAAAAGAATTTAATATACCGGTAAAAGGAATTTTTGTAATCACTAATTACTGCAACAAATTTGCACACAATGATTACTTAAAAAACATAAATATTGCAAAAGAAAAATTAATAAATCATCTAATAGAACAAAATATTATAAAGGAAAAAAATGGATAAAAACTATTTTATGGATTATTTAGAAGAAGAATTAATTAGCATTGATATAAAACCTAAATTTAGAGTAAAACAACTTTATCATTGGATATACAAAAAATATGAAACAAATCCTGATAATATGCAAAATCTGCCAAAAGATTTAAGAAGAAGATTAAAAGAAGAATTTATTATAAATCCTCTTGAACTAGCAAATCACGAAATTGCAACTGATGGAACAGAAAAATTTTTATTTAAATTAAACGACAATCATACAATAGAAACAGTTTTAATAAAAATGAAGGATGAAAGAATCGATAACGGTAAGAAAAAAGAAGCAAAATGGACTGTTTGTGTTTCAACTCAGGTTGGATGTAAAGTAGGATGCTCTTTTTGTTTAACAGCAAAAGGAGGATTTATAAGAAATTTACGCACTGCTGAAATAGTCGCACAAGTTTGGTTTATGAAAAAATTTAAAAACTTCAATGAAGCAAAAGCCTTAAATGTTGTTTATATGGGAATGGGCGAACCGCTTGATAATTATAATAATATGGTAAAAGCTATAAAAATAATTTCAACAGAAGACGGACTTAGTATTTCTCCAAGAAGACAAACTCTTTCAACATCGGGAATTGCTCCAAAAATAAAAAAATTAGGACAAGAAAATATAGGTATAAATTTAGCCATTTCTCTTCACGCTGTTGATGATGAATTAAGAGAAGAGTTAATCCCTATGAATAAAGCCTATAATATAAAAAGCGTAATTGACGCTATTAAAGAATTTCCGGTAGATAAAAGAAAAAAAGTAATGTTTGAATATCTAGTTATAAAAAATAAAAACGACGATTTGGCTGCTGCAAAAAAATTAGTAAAACTTCTAAACGGAATTCCAAGCAAAGTTAATTTAATATATTTTAATCCATATCCTGGAAGCCCTTATGAAAGACCGTATAAAGAAACTATGGAAAAATTTCAAAAATATCTATTAGATAAAGGTATAACCTGCACTATTAGAGAAAGCAAAGGAATGGATATATCTGCTGCCTGCGGACAACTTAGAGAAAAGGAATTAAACAATGGCTGAACTTAAATATGTTCCTGCTGGAATCAGACTTCATATAAAAGAAATTTTTTATAAAATAACTGATGATTTAGATGAATACTTTTATTTTCATTTTGAGGATATTCCAACAGGATTAAAAGCAGAAAAACTTCTAAAAAGCGAAAATATCAAATCAATTCCCGTTCCTGATGAAATCTTTAAAGATTGTGGGATTGCAATATTAAGCAAAGAAAAAGACAAGATAAAAAAAATTTTAAATAAAAATAAAATCAATTATGAAATTTGGATAAAAGAAAAAGAATTTAAAAAAATAGAAGGAAATATTAAAGTAAAAAGCTGTCAGTTATAAATTTTAATATCAGCTCTGTTTTTAATTTTATCAAAATATTCTTTTAATATTTCATTTCTTTTTTGAGTTATAATTTTTTGAGCTATAATATTTTGCACTTTATCAAAAGGAAGATAAACTTTACCATTTTTATCTGAAATAAAATATCTTACATAATTTAGCCCTTCATTTATAATAGGTGTGAACTGCCCTACTTTTGTATTTTTAAACAAATAAAGTTTATCTAACGGAAGTTCATTATAAGAATAAGTCTTGGTAGATACATTTAAATTAGGACTATTAAAATAAGGATTATTTGACAATGTTTTTAAAATTTGCGGATTATTTGAAGAATATTTTACAACCTGAATATTTTGAAATACAGAAAATTCATTCTTATGATTTTCATAATAACTTTTTATATCTTTTGGATCTATTTTAAGTTTTGAATTTACAATTTGGGCAAATAGTTTTTGTTTTAAAAGATTTTCTTTTAATTTTTGCTTAAATGTTTTTAACTCCCCTTTTTGGGTTAATATATTCTGAAATTCAAACAAAGACATATTATTTCTTTTTGCAATTTTTCTCATAGCATCATCAACTTCATAATCATCAACACTTATACCTCTTTTTTTTATTTCATTTTGAATAAGGCTTTTATCAATAAGCATATTTAAAGCCTGATTTTTATTAATATGAAATTGATTTTCAATAGTTTTAATATCATAAGAAGTAATTGGGTTATTATTTACAACCGCTACAATTTTATCAACAATTTTTGCATTTAACGATAAAACTACCAAAGAAGCAATTAAGATTTTTTTCATTTTATTCCTTTAAAAATAATTAAAGGAATTATATCAAAGAAGGGGAAAATTATTTAGAAGCCGCTTCTTTTAAAGCATTTAACGCTTCTTCATAATTTGGCTCTTCTGTAATTTCAGGAACAAGCTCTTTATAAGCTATTTTTCCATCTTTTCCGATTACAAAAATTGCTCTTGCACTAAGACCTCTTAGGGCACCTTCTGCAATTAAAGTTCCATATTGAGTAGAAAAACATTTTTCTCTGTAATCACTTAAAACTTCAAGATTTTCAACACCTTCTGTTGAACAAAATCTTCCCGCTGCAAACGGTAAATCCATTGAAACAACACAAACTACCGCATTTTCAACTTTTGCCGCTTCTTCGTTGAATTTTCTAGTTTCTGTTGCACAAACTGGTGTATCAAGACTTGGAACTGCAATAATAAGTTGAGCTTTATCACTAGCTCCTCCAATTGTTACTTCTGCAAGACCTTTATTAGGTAAAGTTACAACTGGTGCAATATCTCCTACATTTACTTGATTTCCGTAAAGTGCTACGTCATTTCCTTTTAATTTTGTTGTTACTGGCATTTAAGCTCCTTTTTTATTTGCAGTATAACAAACCTATGGTTAATAAAAGATTAAATTTATCTTATTTTAATACAAAATGTTACCATTTTATACAATATCTTTTATAAAAGCATCAAATGTGTTTTTAACAGTACCTTTAAAATATAATCTATTGTTACGAATAGTAATAGTAAGTTCTTCTCCGCTTTTTGGATAAACTTTTACACTCTCTCCCACAAGCCCTTTTTCTCTTGCTTTTAAAAAACTCGCACACATTCCAGTACCACATGCAAGAGTTTCATCTTCCACGCCTCTTTCATATGTTCTAACATATAAATTTCCATTTTTAACCTCAGCTATATTTACATTTGCATTATGTCTGTTTCTTAAATCCCTGCACTCTTTTACATCAAAATTATCTAAATTATCTATTTTTACTAAATGGGGTACACCTGTATTAAAAAGACTCCATTCATTAAAATCTCCTATTTTCTCATGGGGGGTTAACTGGGATTCAACTATATTTTCTTCAATCTCGGCCTCTATTACACCAGCAAGTGTTAAAAACTTCATTTTTTGCGGGGCCAAATTATTAATATACGCATAATGTGCAGCCGCCCTGCTTCCATTTCCACACATTTCAGCCTCGCTTCCGTCGGCATTATAAAACTGCCATTCAAAATCATATTTACTGTGCGGTAAAATAACAATAAGCCCGTCGGCTCCAACTCCGCTAAATCTATCACACAATTTTTTTGCAAGTTCATTTCTTTCTTTTTTTATAAAAGTATGGAAAATTACAAAATCATTTCCGCTGGCACTATATTTTGAAACTGTCATAGATATCCTTTTTTAGATATAATTATAATAAAAAAGGCAAAATAATGATTTTGATAGCAGGTCCTTGTGTAATTGAAAGCAAAGAGCAGATATTTAAAATTGCCGAATATCTAAAACCATACAGTGAAAAATATGATTTTTATTTTAAAGCAAGTTTTGATAAAGCAAATAGAACAAGTTTAGATTCTTACAGAGGTCCAGGGCTTGAAAAAGGACTTGAAATTTTAAATGAAGTAAAAGAAAAATTCGGATATAAACTTTTAACAGATGTTCACGAAACAGCTCAGGTAAAAAAAGTAGCCCAGGTTGTAGATGTACTTCAAATTCCAGCATTCCTTTGCCGTCAGACAGATTTATTAGTAGAAGCGGCAAAAACAGATAAAGTTGTCAATATTAAAAAGGGTCAGTTTATGAACCCGGATGATATGAAATATTCTCTCCTTAAAGTACTAAAAACAAGAGGGTGTGATGAGGTAAATTATGAAAATTCTAAAAAATACGGCGTATGGCTGACTGAAAGAGGCACAACATTCGGCTATGGAAATTTAGTTGTTGATATGAGAAGTTTAGTTATTATGAGGAAATTTGCACCTGTTATTTTTGATGCAACACACAGCGTTCAAATGCCAGGCAGTGCCGGTGGAAAAAGCAGTGGAAAAAGAGAATATGTAGCCCCTCTAAGCAGAGCTGCAGCAGCAGTTGGAGTTGACGGATTTTTCTTTGAAACACACTATAATCCAGATGAGGCTCTAAGTGACGGGCCAAATATGATAACACCAGATACGCTAAAAGAGACTTTAAAAGATATTGAATGTATAACAAAATGCAAGGAGCAAAAATGAATATTATTGAAGGAATTTTAAAATTAGAAGGAAATGAAAAAGTTGCAATTATTGCCAGCAGATTTAATCATTTAATTACAGATAGACTAGTAGAAGGCGCAAAAGATGCATTTTTAAGAAACGGTGGAAAAGAAGAAAATTTAGATTTAATTTTAGTACCAGGAGCATTTGAACTTCCGTTTGCACTAAAAAGAGCACTTAAAAAAGAAAAATATAACGCTATAGTATGTGTTGGAGCTGTAATTAGAGGAGCAACACCTCATTTTGATTATGTAGCAGCAGAAGCCACAAAAGGTATTGCAAATACAACCCTGCAGTTTGATACTCCTGTAACTTTTGGACTTTTAACAACAGATACAATAGAACAAGCTATTGAAAGAGCCGGAACAAAAGCCGGGAACAAAGGTTTTGAAGCAATGATGGGCGTAATTGAAATGATAAATCTATATAAAAATTTATGAAATTTAAATTTGATTTAAAAAATAAACTTGATTTATCAATTCTAATTTGTGCGATAATATGGGTTTTAACAGGTGCGTTTTTAAGATTTTTTAAATATTTTTTTACACCTGTCGAACTTGAAAAAATAACGCTAATTTTAATCCCGGAGACAATAATGTTTCTTGGATTAATAATTTATAAAATATGGAGGATATAATGGCAACAATAACACACGCAAGAGAAGCGGTAATTCAAACACTTTATGCACTTGATGCGGGAAATAATCAAGCAATAGAACAGTTTGAAGAAATTTTAAAAGATAAAAAAATTAAACAAAAAAAAGCTGAATTTGCAAAAGAATTATTAAAAGGTGTAATAGAACATTTAGATGAAATAGATGAAATTATAAAGAATCATTTAATTGACTGGGATTTTGACAGACTCGATAAAGTTGATAAACAAATCTTAAGAGTTGCGGTATATGAAATTAAATTTACAGATACACCTTATCAAATAGTAATAAACGAGGCTATAAAAATAGCTAAAAATTTCTCAGAAGACAAAGCAAAAAGCTTTATTAACGGAATTTTGGACAAAATAGCAAAAGAAAAAAAAATAGGCTAAGCCTATTTTAAAATTCTTCTATTAATTTATTTTTATCTGTTTTTAAAAGGTCTTTTTTAATTAGTTTGACAATTTTATTACTGTTCTTTAATTTTTCTGTTACATTATTCGCAATTGTTGCAGGAAGTGCCAAAAACACCCTACCCCCTATTTCATCTATAACTGAATCTAAATCTTGTGCAACTATTTTAACAGCTTCTTTATAAATTTCATCTTTTAAATTATGATTTTCACCACTTGTAGCTCTATTTAAAAATCCCGCTTTTTTAATACCTTCATCAATACCTGTAATTAAATCACTTAATTTTTTATGAGCTTCAACAACATCAATAGACTTTACTAAATCAAGTTTAATTTCATTTGCTCTTAGCCCAGCTTCTGCTTCTAAAGTTCTAGGAGATGCTTTATATGCCTTGATTTCCCCTAAACTTGCTACAATTACTAAATCTCCAACTTTCATAATTCTCTCCTTTTTTTATTTATTATAACTTAAAAATAAAAAAAAATAAAAATTATTTCTATTTTGGTACTCTTTGTGAATGTGTAATGGCAACAGCAATGGCATCGGTAATATCAAGAGGTTTTATATCTCCTCTTATACCTAAAATTCTTTTTACCATAAAAGCAACCTGTTCTTTTTTGGATTTTCCGTTTCCTGTAACCGCTTTTTTTACCTGAAGGGGAGTATATTCTGCAAAATTTCCATGTAATTGTAAAATTCTAAGAGACAATGCCCCGCGAAATTGAGCAAGTTTAAGAACTGTTTTTGGATTATATGCATAAAAAATATCTTCCATTGCGACTTCATCAATATCTTCTTTTAAAATTATATCAATCCCTTCAATAAGCTCTGAAAGCTGAAATTGAAGATTTTTTTCTTTAATTTTTATAAAACCAGCATCAATAAGTTTGAGTTTAGGGTATGTTTCAATAATTGCATATCCGCATCTAATGCTTCCAGGGTCAATTCCTAATATTTTCATTCAACCTCTTTTCAATATATTATTCACATTTCATTCACTATGTGAATAATTTAATTAGACATTTTATCATCGTTATGTTAAAATTCTATTCACATACTTTTTCAATAAAAATTCACAGATGTGAAAAAAAATTTATTCACAAAGGATATATAATTTGCTATTTGATAAAATAAAAAATGAATTAAAAAGTGAAAATCCAGTGAATTATAATAAATTTATTAAAAATTTGGAATTTGATGAAGAAAATTCAGATTCTGCAAGACTTATTATAAAAGCACCTAATGTTTTTATAGCAAATTATGTAAAACGAAAATATAGCAAAAAAATATTGGATTTATATAAAAAAGAAACAGGTTTAGAAGCTATTATAGAATTTATTACAAAAAAAATAAAATATAAAAATTTTGAAAATTTTGAAGAAACAATCAACTCAACTCCTTCTGTTTTAATTCCTGAAT
>JALUWM010000063.1 GCA_027019465.1 Campylobacterales bacterium | reverse complement strand
TGGACAAACTAAGCAAACTCAAATACCTTTATAATCTAAAAACAGCTGGAGTTGAATTTTTTGAAGGTTTTCAAAGTAAAGATACAAAAATAGATATGCCAGGAGAGCTTAAGGAGCTTGAAAAAATATGCAAAAAATGCACTCTTTGTGATTTAAGTAAAACTAGAATTAATGTGGTATTCGGAGAAGGAAATCCAAAAGCAAAACTTATGCTAATAGGAGAAGGACCAGGAGAAATGGAAGATAAAACCGGAAAACCGTTTGTAGGAAGAGCTGGGGGGTTACTTACAAAAATAATAGAAAATGTATTAAACTTAAAACGCCAAGATTTATACATAGCAAATATTGTAAAATGCCGCCCTCCACATAATAGAGTACCTACAATTGAAGAAGCTAAAACTTGCAAACCATATCTCTTAAAACAAATTGAGATAATAAATCCTAAAATTTTAGTATGTCTTGGAAGAACTGCTTTTATGTATCTACTTGATAGTGATATGCCTATAAGCAAAGTTAGAGGACAAATATTTGAATATAAAGGGAAAAAAGTGATACCTACATTTCATCCAAGCTACCTACTTAGAAATCCTAGTGCTAAAAAAGAGAGTTTTAAAGATTTTTTATTAATAAAGGGTATGTTATGAAAAAAATAATTTATTTTATTTTAATTTTTAATTTTATCTTAGCCGATAATATAAACGGAATCACTATTTATAACTCTTTTGAAACAAATACAACACCAATACATAAACCTGTAAAAAAAAGTACTTTTATATTTTTAAATCCTCTTTATCATACTGAAATATTAAAAGATTCTTTTAAAACATTAAAACCAAAATTAAATATTGCAATTATTATAAATAAAAAAATATTAAAAAAATATTTACCTTCTTTAATAAATTCTATAAATGTTTATCTATTAAACAAAGATATAGAATTTAATTTAAAAGTTTATGATAAAAATGGGCTTCAAACAGCTTTGAAAAATTATAAAAATATTATTATTTATTCTGTTGATATAAATAAAACTATTGTAAATGAATACAATAATACTAATTTTTATTTCCCAGCAATAAACAAAAATGATGTAAATTTCAGTGCTAATAATATATATTTTGGAGGAATAGATTACAAAAAGCAAATTGATAAATTATCTTCTTTTATAACAGACAAACAAGCCATAGCTGTAACTTCAAATTCATTTATTTCAAAACAACTTCTTAGAAAAGAAAAAGAAAAATTATTCATAAAAGAGATAAAACTACCATATATAAATTATAATGAATTTGAAAATCAATTTATATTTTTTAACACCTCTGCTAAAAAAACAGCATGGATATTATCATCTCTTTCAAATCATATCAATATAACAACAAAACTTCAGCTAAGCACACAAATAAATTTTGATCCTCTTTTAATTGCTCTTACTCAGCCACAGGATGTCCAAAAACTTATAATTGCAAATTCTCTTTTAAATATACCTATTGTTTTAGAAGAATATAATCAAATTCTAAACAGTGGTATAAAATATAACTGGCTTAACTATTCAACAAATATTCTTTTAAATAAAATTTATAACTCATCCACCAAAGGAGATGAATTTTATATGAATGATTTTGATACATATATTTTTAATAATCAAATAGATTATAAAACAAAAATTTACCAAATCATTGAAAATTCATTTAGAGAAATTTATTAATATGATATAATTCCGCAAAAAAGGACAAATATGGCAACATATGTTATAGGTTTCCCAAGAATCGGAGAACAAAGAGAGCTGAAAAAAGCACTTGAAGCTTACTGGGCTGGTAAAATAACTCAAGATGAATTAAAAAAGACTGCAAGCGACCTTAGAAAAAGACACTGGATTTATCAAAAAAATGCCGGAATTGATATGATAAGTGTAAATGATTTCAGTCTTTATGACAATATGCTTGATACAACTGTAATGCTAAACGCAACACCTGAGAGATACAAAAATATAAAAGACTGCACAGACAGATATTTTGCAATGGCAAGAGGTGATAATAACCATAAAGCCATGGAAATGACAAAATGGTTTAACACAAACTACCATTATATAGTTCCAGAGCTTAATGAAAATATGAATTTTGAACCTCATATTTCTAAAATCAAAGAAGAAATATCTGAAGCAAAAGAACTAGGAATTAATCCAAAAATCAATCTTATAGGACCGATTACTTTCGTTAGACTTAGCAAAGTTGAAGGTAACGGGGATAAAATTATTGAAAAATTACTTCCTGTATATAAGGAAATAATCTCTGAATTTAAAGATTATACAATTCAAATGGATGAACCTTATTTCGTAACAAATCCAAATGACAAAGATTTAGAACTTCTTGAAAAAGTTTATAACGAGCTAGCTAGCAATGCAAATATTTTCGTAGCTACATATTTTGAACATTCAAACGAAGCTAATGAAGTTTTAGCAAAAACTCCTATTAAAGGAATGTTTTTAGATTTTGTTGCAGGGAGCGAAAATTCTATTAAAACTTTGGTAGAAGGCGGAAAAGAAGTAGGAATTGGTATTGTAAACGGTAGAAATGTATGGGTAAATGATATTGAAAAATCAACTACATTTGTAAAAGGTTTAACTGAAACTATTAACAGCAATAAGCTTCATATAGGAAGCAGCTGCAGTTTATTACATGTTCCATATACTTTAAAATATGAAACAAAAATGGATGAAGACATTAAATCTTGGATAAGCTATGCACTTGAAAAACTTGATGAAATTAGAGTTATTAATAAACTTGTTAAAAATGAAGAATTAAGTGAAACAGATAAAGAAGTTTTACAAGCAAACAAAGAAGCAATTTCTACTAGAAAAACTTCTAGCAAAATTCACGATACAATCGTTCAAGATAGAGTTTCTAACCTGACAGATAAAGATAAACACAGAGATATGCCTTTTGAAGAAAGAATCAAACTACAAAGAGAAAATTTAAAATACCCTGTTTTACCAACAACAACAATAGGAAGTTTTCCACAAACTCCGGAACTTAGAAAATTAAGAAGAGATTATAAAAACGGCGTAATAAGTGAAGAAGAATATAAAAACCAAATCAAAGAAATGATTAAAGATTTAGTTAAATTCCAAGAAGAAATTGATATAGATGTATTAGTTCACGGAGAATTTGAAAGAAACGATATGGTTGAATATTTTGGTGAACAGCTAAAAGGTGTTGCTTTTTCTAAAAACGGATGGGTTCAAAGTTATGGAAGCAGATGTGTTAAACCGCCTTTGATTTTCGGAGATGTTTCTAGACCAAAAGATATGACAGTTGAATGGATAACTTACGCTCAAAGTTTAACTTCTAGACCAATGAAAGGTATGCTAACAGGACCTGTAACAATGCTTAACTGGTCTTTTGTAAGAGATGACCAAAGTAAAAGAACAACATCTTATCAAATGGCTCTAGCAATAAGAGATGAAGTAGAAGCTCTTGAAGCTGCTGGAATTAAAGTAATTCAAGTTGATGAAGCGGCACTTAGAGAAGGATATCCTTTAAGAAATAACAAAAGAGCAGAATATGAAGATTGGGCAATTACAAGTTTTAGAATCACAACTTCAAGTGTAAAACCTGAGACTCAAATTCATACTCATATGTGTTATTCTGAATTTAGTGATATTATGGACGCTATTGAAGATATGGATGCTGATGTTATCTCTATTGAAAATGCAAGAAGTGATAATTCTCTTCTTAAAATATTCAAAGAAAGAGGATACAAAGGTGAAATAGGACCTGGAGTTTACGATATTCACAGTCCAAGAATCCCAACAACTCAAGAAATGGTAGAACAAATCAAAGCAATTTTGGATGTCTTACCTACTGAAAAAGTATGGATAAATCCAGACTGCGGACTTAAAACAAGAAAATGGAATGAAGTAAAACCAAGTCTTAAAAATATGGTTGAAGCTACAAAAGAAGTTAGAAAATCTTTATAAATGAAAAAATTTCTTTTTTTCATTCCTCTATTTTTATTTTCATTTGAATATCCCCTAGAATATAAATTTCAGTTTATGCATTCTTGTATGCAAAATTCTTCTTTACCAAACAAATATCAATATTGTAATTGTATGTTTAATAAAATAAAAGAAACTTTCCCATATATATATTTTGCCAATCATTCTGCAGATAAAGATGTTTTAAATTCTCTTGTATTTTTTTCAAGAGAATGTCTTCAAAAAACGCGCTAAATTTTTTGTTATAATTCAAGAGTATATTATTGTCTTTTGAAAATATTTAAATAAATATTTTCAAAATAGTAGTATACAAAAAAATCTTAAAGGAAATAAATGAGAGAATATCTTTTTAGTAGCGAAAGCGTAACAGAAGGTCATCCCGATAAAATGGCGGACCAAATAAGTGATGCTATCTTAGATTATATTATCAAAAGAGACAAAAACGCAAAAGTTGCCTGTGAAACTCTTTTAAGTAATGGTTTTTGTGTAATTGCAGGAGAGTTAAAAACAACTGCTTACGCTCCTATGCAAGAAATTGCAAGAGAAGTTATTAGAGAAATTGGTTATACTGATTCAAGATATGGATTTGATTATAGAACCGCGGGTGTATTAAACGGTATTGGCGAACAAAGCCCAGATATCCGCCAAGGAGTTGAACGAGGAGAAGAAATCGGTGCAGGAGATCAGGGAATGATGTTTGGATATGCCTGCACAGAAACACCTGAACTTATGCCTCTTCCTATCATGATTGCACATAAACTGACAAAAAGACTGGCCGTTGCAAGAAAAGAGGCAATAATACCATGGCTAAGACCAGATGGAAAAGCACAAGTAAGTGTAAAATATGTAGATGGAAAACCTGTAAGTGTTGAAAAAGTAGTTGTATCAACACAACACGAACCTGATATTAACTATTCTGAAATAAAAGAAACAATAATTGAAGAGATTATCAAAAAAGTAATTCCAGCTAATATGCTTAGCAAAAATGTTGAATATTTTATTAATCCAACAGGTAAATTTGTAATTGGAGGTCCTCAAGGAGACGCAGGGCTTACAGGTAGAAAAATTATTGTTGATACATACGGAGGTGCAGCTCCTCACGGTGGAGGTGCATTCAGTGGAAAAGACCCTACAAAAGTGGACAGAAGCGGAGCTTACGCGGCAAGATATGTAGCAAAAAATCTAGTAGCGGCAGGAGTTGCTGATAGGCTTACCGTTCAAATCGCTTATGCTATAGGAGTGGTTAAACCTGTAAGTATTTATATCAACACACACGGCACTGGCAAAATCAATGAAACAAAAATAGAAGAAGCTGTTAAAAAAATTTTTGATTTAACACCAAAAGGGATAATTGAAAGTCTTGATTTATTAAAACCTATTTATAAAAAAACAGCAGCTTACGGACATTTTGGTAAAGAAATATTCAGCTGGGAAAAAACAGATAAAGTTGAAGAAATAAAAGAATTTTTAAATATTAAATAGTTACGAAAAGTAATAAAAAAATTGATTTTTATCAATTTTAAGCAAATTTTAAGATATTAATGATATATTTTTAAGTACAATTTAATAAAAAATAAAGGAGTTAAAATGGCAGTAAAAATTACTGATACTTGTATTAATTGTGGAGCTTGTATTGATGAATGTCCGGTTGAAGCAATTGTTGATGATAGCGAAAACCCAACTGGAGAAGAAATTTATTATGTTTATCCTGACAAATGTGTAGAATGTGTAGGTTACTATGATACTCCAGCATGTGCTGAAGCATGCCCTACTGAGGGATGTATTGTATGGGATGAATGTAAAGATGGACAAACTTGTTCTGAAAACAGAGGAGAAGCAGGAGAACCTGTAATAGACTAATCTTCCCTTTTCCCCTCTTTTTTTGTATAATTCCTCTCTAAAACTACAAGGAGAGCAAATATGGAAAGAACTCTTTCAATAATTAAACCAGATGCGGTAGCTAAAAATATTATAGGTAAAATAGTAGATAGATTCGAAAGCAACAATCTTAGAATTGCTGCAATGAAAAAAATCAAACTAACAAAAGAAGATGCGGGTAAATTTTATGAAGTTCATAAAGAAAGACCTTTTTTTAATGACTTATGCGAATATATGAGCAGTGGTGCTGTTGTTGTTATGGTTTTAGAAGGTAATAATGCTGTAGCAAAAAACAGAGAGCTTATGGGTACAACTAATCCAAAAGAAGCAGCCCCTGGAACAATAAGAGCCGATTTTGCAGAAAGTATTGAAGCAAATGCAGTTCACGGAAGTGACAGTTTAGAAAATGCAAGAAAAGAAATAGCATTTTTCTTTGCCGAAAGAGAGATTTTATAATTGAATATTCAAAAAACTTTTGAAGGACTTACTCTAAAAGGGATAAGTGAAAAAAAAGGCGATGAATATTTTATTACAGGAACGCTGGAAGGCGATGTGAAAGTTGAATGTGTAAAATGTTTAACACCTTTTAAAAGAGATATAAAAGAAGATATCAAATTTAGAATAGTCAAACCCCCTTTTAACGGATTTGATGAAAATTATGATATCATTGAACAAGAAAAACTGAATATTGAGGAAATTTTACAAAGTGAAGTTGAATCAATAAAAAACAGTTTTGACAATATTTGTGAAAATTGTCAAAAACAAGAATTTAATAAAGAATTTTAAGGAGATAAAATGGCAGTTCCTAAAAGAAGAAACTCTAAAACAAGAGGAGCAAAAAGAAGAACTCATTACAAAGTTAAATTATCAACTGTTGTAAAGTGTTCTCATTGTGGTGCTTATAAAAGACCTCATAGAGTATGCCCAAGCTGTGGTGAATATTAATGAAAATAGCTATTGATGCAATGGGAGGGGACTTTGGTCCCGCACCAATTATAGAAGGTGTAATTGAAGCTTTAAAACAAAAAAAATTCACCCCTTATTTAGTAGGTAAAGAAGAAAAAATAAAACCATTAATACCAAATAAACTTTTAGATAAAGTTAGATTTATAAATAGTGAAGATGTTATACAAATGTCAGATAATGCAACTGAGAGTTTAAAAAGAAAAGATTCCACTATTTATAAATCTATTGAACTTTTAAAAGAAAAACAAGTAGATGCAGTTGTTTCAGCAGGACATAGTGGAGCAAGTATGAGTCTAGCTACTCTTAGACTAGGAAGAATAAAAGGTATAAGAAGACCAGCTATTTCAACTTTTATGCCTACAATTAAAAAATCTTATGCAATCATTTTAGATGTAGGTGCAAATGTGGATTGTGATGCTCATAATCTGTTTCAATTTGCCTTAATGGGAGAAGTATATGCAAAAGAAATATTGAATAAAAAAAATGTAAAAATAGGACTTTTAAGTAACGGGGAAGAAGAATCTAAAGGAAACAGCGTTACAAAAGAGAGTTTTAAAATGCTAAAAGAGAGTTTTGATAATTTTGTAGGAAATGTTGAAGGGAATGATATTTTCAAAGGTGAAGTAGAAGTAATTGTAACAGACGGTTTTATTGGAAATATTGTCTTAAAAACAAGTGAAGGTGTAGCTGAAATTATAGGAAAACTTATAAAAGAAGAGATAAACTCTTCAGGAATACTCCAAAAAATAGGTGCCCTACTTTTAAAGCCTGTATTTAAAGCTCTTAAAAAAGCAACCGATTATGCAGAATATGGAGGTGCACCGCTTCTTGGAGTAAACGGTTGTGTTATAATTGCTCATGGAAAAAGTAATCCAAAAGCTATAAAAAACGCCATTTTTCAAGCTATAAGCTTTGTGGAAAATGATGTTAATGAAAAAATAAAAGAATCTTTAAAGGCTCATTAATGTTTGCAAAAATGACAAGTATAGGAGCATATGTTCCAGAAAAAATTTTAACAAATAAAGATTTAGAAAAAATTGTAGATACAGACGATGAATGGATAACAAAAAGAACAGGTATTAAAACAAGACACATTGCCAAGGATGAAGTCACAAGTGATTTAGCTTATAAAGCAGCTCTTAACGCTCTTAAAAATGCAAATATGCAACCAGATGAAATTGATATGATAATACTTGCCACAATAAGTCCTGATTATTTCACTATGCCTTCAACTGCGTGTGTTGTTGCTGATAAATTAGGAATAGTAAGACCTGCGGTTGATATTGCAGCAGCTTGCACAGGTTTTATATATGCCCTAGCTCAGGCAAAAGCATTTATCCAAAGCGGAATGTATAAAAATATTTTAATAATCGGAGCTGAGACTATTAGCAAAATAGTAAATTGGAAAGACAGAACAACTTGTGTTTTATTTGGAGACGGCGCTGGAGCTGCAATCATTAGTGCAACAGAAAATAAAGAAGAAGCTATTATTGACATAGATATCAACGCCGATGGGAAATATCAAGATTATTTAATAACCCCGGGACGTGGCGTAAAATACGGATGTGAAACAGACAGAATTTGGCTGGAAATGAAAGGAAATGAAACTTTTAAAGTAGCTGTAAAGACTCTTTCACAATCTGTAAGAGATATTTTAAAAAGAAACAACCTTACAAGTGAAGATATAGACTGGTTTGTTCCACACCAGGCTAATTATAGAATAATTGATGCTGTTGCAAGGGCAATTAAAATGCCAAAAGAAAAATCGGTACTTACTGTTCATAAATATGGCAACACTTCATCCGCTTCAATTCCTATGGCAATCAATGAAATGGTAAATATAGGAAAAATAAAAAAAGGAGATTTAATGCTTCTTGACGCTTTTGGCGGAGGATTTACATGGGGGAGTGCTTTAGTTCCTTTTAATTAATTTCTCTTCGCAACTCTCAATGGCTAACAAAATATCATCCTGCATTTCTGGAATATGTGAAAAAGACATTTTAAAAGGTAAATGCATATCATCTGTTATTAAATTTTTAAGATTTGTTTGAATCCTTATAAAAATTTTTGAAGTTACTTCTAAATTATTAAAAATAATAATTCTAAATTGATTATCCCATCTAAAAACAAAATCTATTTTTCTTATACTATATTTAATTGTATTTGCAAAGTTTTTTATAACTTCCTGCGAAAAATTAACTCCATATAAACCTTCATAAATAGATAAATTTTCTAACTCAATAAAAATAATTCCAATAGACTTATTAAAATCAGAATATTCTTCAATTATTACATCAAAATATTTTTTATTATATACATCTGTTAATTCATCTTTTATTACAATATAAGAAATTTTAAGATTTAAAATATTAAAATCAACTTCTCCTATGATTTTATCATTTTCACAAACAGGCATAAAATCCAAATTTCTTTTTCTCATTTCGTAATATGTATCAATAATATGTTTTTTTGCATCAAAACATTCAAGTGGTTCTTTATTTTTTAAAAATTCATAAGCATTTTGTTTTATATCATAACTTATAAAAAAATCAACTATTTCTTTTGGAGTTATCACAAAAACAGCTTTATCTTTATCTAAAATATACATTCTCTTCAAATTTTTGGCATGAAAATGCAATATAACATCTTCTATACTCAAATCTCTTATTTCATTCAAATCCATTGCAAAAATCTGGTCAATATATTCTTTCAAAAACATTTTAAACCTTTTTTATTTATTTTATCATAATTTTTTCTTTTATGTTATAATTTCAATTCAAATCCAAAAAGGAGAAGCTATGCCTAAAATGAAAACAAACAAAGGTGCGGCTAAAAGATTTAAAGTAAAAAAAAGTGGAAAAGTTAAAAGAGGTTGTGCTTATAGAAGCCATATTTTAACTAAAAAATCACAAAAAAGAAAAAGAAATCTAAGAGCACCTCATTTGGTTGATTCAACAAATATCAAACAAATAAAAGCAATGCTTGGTATTTAAACATACTATGTGAAGAAGAGGCAAAGTAAAGCTTATAAGCTTTCGCGTTAAACGCTAAGTTGCAAAAGATGCACGCCAAAATTAAGGAGAATAAATGAGAGTAAAAACAGGAAGTGTTAGAAGAAAAAAACATAAAAAAATATTAAAAATGGCTAAAGGCTTCTACTCTGGTAGAAGAAAACATTTTAGAAAAGCAAAAGAACAAGTTGAAAGAAGTTTAGTATATGCTTTTAGAGACAGAAAACAGAAAAAAAGAGAATTTAGAAAACTTTGGATTATAAGAATCAATGCAGCTTGCAGATTAAATGACATAAGTTATTCAAGATTCATAAACGGGCTTAATAAAGCCGGAATTGAATTAGATAGAAAAGTTTTAGCTGATTTAGCAATGAATGAACCAGAAGCATTTTCTAAAATTGTAGAGCAAGCAAAAGCTGCTTTATAATTCCCCCTTCTTTTTTTATTTTAGCCTTTAAAAGGATTTAAATGGACCTTCCAAAATCCCAAAAAGAACTTCTTGAAAATTTAGAAACATTAATTGAACAAACTTTTGTAGTTGAAAAAGAGTTTAAAGAACTTAAAAATATATTAAATGGAGTCATTGAATTTTTACCTCAGGCTTTATGGGTTATTGATGAAAACGAAGAAATTATAATCAAAAATTCAAAAGCAGATAAATTTGATTTTATTCCAAAAGAGGGAGAAATTGAATATAAAGAAAAATTTTTTTTAATTCAATCTTCAAATATAAAAAATAAAAAAATAATCTCTGCTACGGATATAACTGAACAAAAAAGAAACGAAAGATTAATAGCAATGGGACAAATGGCAGCACACCTAGCACACGAAATAAGAAATCCGATAGCTTCACTTAATATATTTTTATCCTTGCTTCAAAAAAATTGTAAAGAAGAAGAGATATTAGATGAGATGAAAAGCTCCATTTTAAGAGTTGAAAGAATTATCAAATCCACATTACTTTTTAGTAAAGGTGTAAATATAAGAAAAAAAGAATTTCTACTTCAGAATTTATTTAAAGAACTTAAAAAAACGATAAAATATTATCAACACACAAAAGATATTGAATTTATTTTTACAAAGCAAAATCCCAAACTTTATGCAGATTATGATTTACTTTTATTGGTATTTCAAAACCTAATTTTTAATGCAATAGATTCAATTGAAGAAAGTGAAATTAAAAAAGGGATAATAAAAATTATTTATGAAAATAACTCATTTAAAATTTTAGATAACGGAAATGATTTTGAAAATAAAAATATTCTTTTTGAACCTTTTAAATCAACAAAAACAAAAGGACATGGTCTAGGACTTGCCCTTAGTAAAGAGATTATAAATAAACATAACGGAGAAATAAATTTATGTAAAAAAGAAAAAGGCTTTATAATAAAACTTACTAATAAATAATTTTTTCACAATCACTCTTAGAAACACTATCGCCGTCAATACATTCTAAAAGTCCATTACTTTGGTTATACTCAAGTCTTAATTTTTTATTGGAATTAAATATATATTCATATTTATTATCATCATATTCATCCCAGCAATTTATATTGTTTGAATTAGCACAAGCATTTATAGGAACTTTCAAAACATATTTAAAAAGATTGCTCTCTCCTGCTCCACTATCAAGCTTTTTGGGATATCCTGTAGAACTATTCCAATCATTATTATGGTTTTTCCCATCAGCAGCCGGATTCCAAACAAAATCTTCATTAACAAGCCATTTTGCATGAAAATTTTCAATTGATTCATCCACAGAATTAACAACTGTTTTAATAGAAGCGTTTTTTGCATGAGATGCCAGATGAACAAATTTAGGGATAGCAATAACGGCCAAAAAGCCTATTATTACTATTACAAAAATAAGCTCGATAAGAGTAAAAGATTTTTGCATTAGAATGTTAAATGAACAGTTGTAATATTACCATCATTCTTATTATTTAATAAGTTCACACATTTTTTTACAGTTCGAGGATCACTAAATTTATTACAATTTATAGAATAATTAACTTCTCTCTCTGCAGCACTGAAATTAATTTCAGCCACTAATTTGTTATTAACACTATCATTATATTCATATCTACCACCCCCTGCAGTAGTATTATAATATCGCCATCCTTTTCCTCTTAAATCTACTAAATTACTTAAATTAAAATCACTAGCATTTTTATCATTTAAATCCAATTCATTTACCGCCGCTTCTGCTGCTTGTTGTGCAGCATCAACTGTAGTTTTTACCACTGAACTAGCTTGTGCACTTTGTTTTAAATTCAAAAATTTAGGCACTGCAATTGCTGCTAAAAGACCGATAATTACAATTACGAAAATAAGTTCGATTAAAGTAAACGCTTTTCTCATTTTTTTCTCCTTAAATATTTGTTATTTTGTAAATCAGCCACAATGCAAATCCAAGAATAATTGCACTAATTATAGCCGTTACAATACTACCGTTTTCGATACCCATATTATACCTTTATTTAACAGCCTCTGTCAAGTTCCACATAGGCAGGAAAATACCAAGAGCCAACGTAAATACAAACCCTGCAATTGCCGCTATTAAAATTGGCTCTATCAATACTGAGATATTATCAACAATATAACGATATTCTCTTAAATAATAATCGGAAATTTTCTCAAACATTTTAGTTAAATTACCACTTTCTTCACCAGCATTTACCATTTGTATTATCATAGGTTCAAAAAGTTCTGTATTTTCAAAGCCTTGTGAGACCTTACCTCCTTTTACTATTTCATCTTTTATTAACATCAATTTTTTTTTCATATATTCATTTTCTACAATGCTTAATGCAATATCTATGGCTGTTACAATTGGTATTCCACTGTTTATAAGTGAATTAAAAACAAAAACAAATCTTCCAAGCATTGCAAGTTTTATAACTTTACCCAAAATATAAATTTTAAGCATATATTTATCTATTAATAATTTTACTTTTTCATAAGTTTTATAAAAATAATTGATAACTCCAAAAACAACCGCTATAATAAATAAAATCATTAAACCATAATGCTCAATTGCACCCTCAATCCAAAGTAAAAATCTTGTAGGTAAAGGTAAATTCGCTCCCATTTGTGCATAAATACTCTTAAAAGGAGGAATAACAAAAAGAATTACTATTGTAAAAGCTATAATCATTGCAAAAATAATAAACATAGGATAACGGGTTGCTTTTTTAAATCTTTTTCTATTTTCATTAATTTCACTTAAAATTTGAATTAAGCTATTAAATGCCTGGGCTAAATCCCCGCTTTGTTCACCAAGTGAAACCATAGCTGTTACAATTATTCCAAGTTCATTTTCATGAATTTTAAAAGATTCATATAAACTCTGACCTGAATTTATTTTATGATAAATATCTTCAAAAATTTTTTTTAAATGTTTATCTTTAATACCAGGTA
>JALUWM010000062.1 GCA_027019465.1 Campylobacterales bacterium | reverse complement strand
GGGAAGAATAATAGAGTGTTAAGTTTTGAGTGTTGAGTTAAATAGTCTAATTAAAAATTCAAAACTTAAAATTAAAAATTAATAAAGGAGGATAAATGGCAGTACAAAAAAGAGTAATTGTTTTTAGCGCACCTGGGTGTGTATGGTGCACAAAAGCTGAGCAGTTTTTCAAAAAAAATAAAATAAAATATAGAAAAATAGATATCAGTAAAGATAAAAAAGCGGCAAAAGACTGTGAAAGACACGGATGCAGAGGAGTGCCTGTTATTTTACTTGGGACTAAATGGATTTGCGGATTTAATGAACCTATGATTAAAAGAGAGCTTGGAATTAAATGAATATAAGTAAAGAATGTTATTTATGTATTTATAATCAAACGTTTAATATTACAAATAGACTAAATTTAGATGAAAAAACAGCGGCAAAAGTTTTGCAAAAAGCGGCTTTTGTTTTAAGTAAATATGACACCTCTTTCCCTCCACCTATAGTGGCTAGTGAAGTTTATGAGCTTATTTCTAAAATTACAAGAAAAGAAGATTTATATGAAAAAGAAAAGCGTGAGGCAATAAATGAAGCTTTAAAGTTTAAATCAGTCCTAGAAAAAAGAATTTCTAAATCAAAAGATAAACTTTTTGACGCGTGTAAAATTGCGGTGGCTGGAAATGTTATTGATTTAGGAGTAAATCAGGAATATGATTTAACAAAAGAAATTAAAAGAATTTTTGAAATGGACTTTTTTAAAAATGATTATAATGAGTTTAAAAAAAGAGCTTTAAATGCAAAAAATATCTGTTATTTAGCAGATAATGCAGGAGAAAATGTTTTTGATGAAATTTTGATAAAAGTTATAAAAGAATTTAATCCTGAAGTTAATGTATTTTATATAGTTCGCGGAAAACCGGTTATAAACGATGTAACTATTAAAGATTTACAAGGACTTGAAATATTTGAATTAGCCGAAGTAATAAATAGTGGTGTCGATTCTCCTGGATTTTGTTTAAGTAAAGCAAATGAAAAATCAAAAGATATTTTTAATAATTCTGATTTAGTCATAAGCAAAGGTATGGGTAATTTTGAGTGTTTGTATGAAGAAGCAAATAAAGAAATTTTTTATCTTTTTAAAGTAAAATGCGATGTTGTTGCAAGAAAGAGCCAAAGTAAAAAAGGCGAATATATGCTTATGAAATCAAAATAAGTATAATTTCATAAAAAAAGGATATTAATGCTTTATTTTAGTGATTTACTATTAAAACTTCAGGAATTTTGGAAAAATAAGGGTTGTAATATTGTTATGCCTTATGATTTTCCAAGCGGGGCTGGGACATTTCATCCGGCAACACTTCTAAGAAGTCTTGAGAACAGACCTTGGAATGTGGCTTATGTTGCACCAAGCAGGAGACCAACAGATGGAAGATATGGAGAAAATCCAAATAGGCTAGGAAGTTATTATCAATTTCAAGTAATTATGAAACCAAGCCCTGACAATATTCAGGATATGTATCTTGAAAGTTTGGAATTTTTAGGACTTAATTTAAAAGAACACGATATAAGATTTGTAGAAGATAACTGGGAATCTCCAACACTTGGAGCCTGGGGGCTTGGATGGGAAGTTTGGCTTGATGGTATGGAAGTTACTCAATTTACATATTTTCAACAAGTAGGTGGAATTAAAACTTCTCCCGTACCGGTTGAAATAACATACGGTACAGAAAGACTTGCTATGTATCTTCAAGGTGTTGATAATGTATTTGATATAAAATGGAATGAAAATACAACTTATGGAGATATGCATAAATTAAGTGAATATGAGTTTTCAAAATACAATTTTGAAGTTGCTGATGTTAAAATGCTTTTTAGATGGTTTGAAGATGCGGCAAATGAAGTAAAAAGATGTTTAGATGCTAAACTTCCTCTTCCGGCATATGATTATACTATTTTAGCCAGTCATATTTTTAATGTGCTTGATGCCAGAAAGGCAATTTCTCAAACAGAAAGACAAAACTATATTCTAAAAATAAGAGAGCTTTCAAAAGGTGTGGCTGAAACATATGTAGAACTTAGAAACTCTTAAAGGAAGTTTATGAAAATAAGAACAATTTATGATATTTTAAATGAAATTTCCCCTTTTGAGCTCCAAGAAAATTGGGATAACAGCGGGTTAAATTTAGGAGATTTTAGTGATGAAGTTAAAAAAATATATTTGTCTATTGATATTGATGATGAGTTAATAGAAAAAATAGATGAAAATTCACTTCTTATAACTCATCATCCTTTAATTTTTAAGCCTATAAAAAAAGTTATTCCAAATAAGTTTTCAACAAAACTGCTTTTAAAAATGGCTAAAAAAAAATATTTCGCA
>JALUWM010000061.1 GCA_027019465.1 Campylobacterales bacterium | reverse complement strand
AAAATAGTATTGAAAGAAAGGTAAAAGGTAAAAGTAACATCATTGATATAATAATGGAAACAGGAACGGGAAAAACTTATACATACACAAAAACTATTTTTGAACTCAATAAACTTTATGGAATTTTTAAATTTATTATTGTTGTGCCAACACTTCCGATTAAAGCCGGAACTATAAATTTTTTAAATTCTGATAGTGCAAGAGAGCATTTTAAAGAACAATATGGAAAAACTATAAAACTTCATATTGTAGAAAGTAAAAAAGGAAGGAAAAATAAAAAATCATATATGCCACCAGCAGTAAATAGTTTTGTAAATGCAGGAAGTTTTGAGAAAAATAAAATCCAAGTAATGATTATCAATGCAGGGATGATAAATTCTAAAACAATGCAACAAAAATTTGATAAGTCTTTTTTTGATAAATTTTCAGTTCCTTTTGAGGCAATATCATCAGTAAAACCTTTTATGATAATTGATGAGCCTCATAAATTTGATAAAGCAAATAAAACTTGGGAAAACATTCAAAAGATGAACCCTCAATTTATTTTAAGATATGGTGCAACATTTAAAGAAAATGAGAATTTAATTTATACCCTAACAGCAGTAGATGCTTTTAATAGAAATTTAGTAAAAGGAGTTATTGGGCATATTACAGAATTTGAAACAGGGAAAAATGCAATAGTAAAATTTGTAAACTCTGATGGAAAAGAGGCAAGTTTTGATTTAATAGAAAATAATACGACAAAACATTTTAAAGTTGCAAAAAAAGAAAGTTTAGAAAAAGTCCATAACGCAATGACCGATTTATTTATAGAAAAACTAAATAAAACCACTGTTGTTTTATCAAATGGCTTAGAGATGAAAAGAGGGGATAAAATCAATCCTTTTTCTTATGCCCAAACTCTGCAAGAAACAATGATTCAAAAAGCAATCAAACATCATTTTGAAATTGAAAAGCAATATTTAACAAGAGAAGTAAAAATAAAACCTCTAACTCTATTTTTTATTGATAATATTGATGAATATAGGAATAAAGACGGATATATAAAAACAACAGTTGAAAAATATATCAAAGCAGAAGTTGAAAAATTATTAAAAACTGAAACTGATGAGTTTTATAAAAAATATTTAGAAAAGACTTTAGAAGATATTTCAAAAACCCATGGAGGATATTTTTCAAAAGATAATAGTGAAAAAGATGAAGTTATTGAAAAAGAAGTAAATGAAATTTTACATGATAAACAAGCAATTCTTGATTTAGAAAATCCAAGAAGATTTATTTTTTCTAAATGGACTTTAAGAGAAGGTTGGGATAATCCAAATATTTTTCAAATTTGTAAATTAAGAAGTAGTGGAAGTGAAATATCTAAATTACAAGAAGTAGGTCGTGGACTTCGTCTGCCGGTCAATCAATATGGGAATCGTGTAAAGAGTGAGCAATTTTTCTTAAATTATTTTGTTGATTTTACGGAAAATGATTTTGTAGAAAAATTAGTGAATGAAATTAACGAGAAATCAGGTGCTATTTCAAGAGAAGAGATTCCAGAAAAACTTCATGAAGGAATGATAAAACAGATAGTTGAAAAATATAAATTAGATGAAGATGACTTAATTGATGAATTAGTAGATAATAAAGTTATCAAAGCATCTCATAAATTTTTAGAAGGTGGTTTTGAATATATAAAAGCAAATTACCCACTTATTTTTGAAGGAATTGATTCAAATAAAGTAAGAAAAGCAACAGATAAAAAGAAAAAGGTAAAAATAAGAGTTGATAAATATGCAGAACTAAAGGCATTATGGGAAAAACTAAATGAAAAAGTAGTTTTAGAATACAAAATTGAAAATGAAAACAAATTTCAAGAACTTTTTATAGATTTTCTACAAAACAATACCCCTTTTAAAATTGAAGGAGTAAGAGAAAGAACAGCACAAATAGATATTGAAAATAATCAAGCAGTTTTAAGAGAAGAAGAGGCTATTTATGGGAATGATATTACACCAATTTCAACAATGCAGTATGATGAATTCTTAAAACAATTATCAGAAAGTTTACATATTAATTTAAAGACATTACATTATTGTTTTACAAAAACTAAAATAGAAATAAATAAATATCTAAATCAAACAACATTGAGATTATTGAAACAAAAATTTGATAATTATTTAATGTATAAAGCATTGAGTAAATTCCAAATAGAGTATCAAAAAGTATCAAGTTCTATTCATCCAACAAAATTTACAAATATTGATGGAGATATTAAAAAAGAAGTTGATGCTTCTGATATAGGAGTTTTTTATTCTGATGAAAAAGTTGCAGATAATTATTTTTTGGAAGAATTATTTTATGATTCAGAATTA
>JALUWM010000060.1 GCA_027019465.1 Campylobacterales bacterium | reverse complement strand
TCACTATCCAAATACTCTTCAAATATTTCATTTAAAAATTTTAGCTCTTTATTATCAATTCCTTTACTAGCTACTAAAATTTTTTTATTTTTAAGATTTTTTTTATACTTTTGAATAAATTCTCTTATAAACTGAGCCGCTATTACTATTACAATATATTCATTTTTAAAAATTTCTTCCAATGTAACAAATTTTTGTATATTTCTCTTTTTTCTGGAAGTTATAAAAACATCCTTGTTTCTTACACTAAGTGCATGAAAAATAGCACTCCCCCAAGCCCCGGCACCTATAATTCCTATCATACATCTCCTTTTGAAAAATTAATCATTATGTTTAGATCATTTTTTAACTGCTCAATTTCATCAATATCCCCTGTCACAACCAAAATATCTCCATCATCCAGTTTATGGTTAACACCTTTTGTTACAAATTGAACATTCTCACCCATTTCTTTATCAACAATTCCTATAATTAAAATATTATAAGTATATGATATTTCTTTATAAATATCTTTTATATATTTTCCATCTAAAAAAGAATCTTTGGGTATTTCAACCTCAGCAAAAGAAAGTTTATTATCTTCAAAAATAATTTCTTCAATAATCCTAAGTGTAAGCGGCCTTTTTAAAATAGTCATAATTCTATTAGCAGTTACATCATAAGGATTAATTGTTTTATTTACTCCTGCAAGTTTATATTTATATTCATTTCCTTTTTCACTTACTTTTGCAATAATTTTAACATCAGGAAAAAGCTCTCTTAAACTAAGGCACAAAAAAAGATTTTCATCTTCATTTCTTAAGACGGCAATGGCAAGTTTAAACTCTTCAAGTTGTTTTATTTCATCATCATCAATTTCCCTAAACCTTATTACATCATAAAGTTTTTCTTTCGCTTTTTTTTCCTCTTCTTCATTAAAAACAATAATACTAAGCTCTTTTTTCCCTATATAAGAAGCCACTATTTCTCCAAATTCATCAAATCCAAAAAGAACAGTTCTCACACGCTACTTCTTTCAACCATATATTTAAAGTAATTAACACTCACACTGTATCCCATTACAACAATAATATCTCCAGCTTCAAGTTTTAAATCAAAAGGAGGATTAAAATAAAAATGATTATTTTCTACTGTAAATGTTTCTTTTAATAAAGAACAAGAAATTAATTTCAAAACCCCAAACAAAATAAGTTTATATTTGTCAAAATCAATTTCACCTATCAGTTTTCCATCTAAAATAGAACCTTCTATAACAATAATCTCATCAATTATAGCTTTTTTCTTTTCAGTTAAAATTGCGTCAATTACTTCAAATGTTATTGGATGACCTATATATTCAGCCATCAAAACGGCCGTTGCCTTAGTAGGAACAACAACATAAGAAGCCCCTGCCTTTTTCATTTTTGAAATATGTTTTTCATCATTAGCAAGCGCAATAATTTCTTTTTTAACAAATGTCTTTAAACTTAAAACTATAAAAGCATTTGATATATCATTATTTGTAAGAACAAATATTTTGCTTATTTTACTAAAATCAAGCTTTTTTAAAAAATCTCTGTTTGTTACATCTCCTTTTATAGCTATATAACCTTTTAAGCTAGCTTCTTTTACTTTTATCTCATCCAAATCAACTATAATAAAATCTTGATTATTAGATTTAAATCTTTTAGCAAGTATTTCAGCTTCATTTGAATATCCACATAAAAGGAAAACATCATTCATTGATTTTGCTTCCCTTACAACCCTGTCTGCCTTTAATTCTTCAAGCTTTTCCGTAAAAGCCGAAACTATAATAGATGTAGCAAAAGAGATAAAACCTATACCAAAGACTATCAAAACCATAGTAAGAACTTTACCCTCAGATGTCACAGGTGTAATATCTCCATATCCAACAGTAGAAATAGTAATCAAAGACCAATAAAACGCATCAAACAGATTATGTATTTTAGGATTGGCATGGGCTTCAAAAACATACATTACAGCCCCACCTATAAAAGTTACAAATGAAAGAGCAATAAGCAATATAAAAAGTTCAAATTTTTTATTTGCCAAAACTTCAATAAAAGTATTAATACTTTTCACATATCTTATTAATTTAAAAAGCCTAAAAATTACAAAAATCCTAAATATCCTAAAACCTCTATATCCAGGAAGTATTGCCAAAAAATCTATAATTGCAAAAGGAGTTCTTATATACTCCAATTTTTTGAGAATTATCTCTTTTATTACTTTTTTAAGACTAAAATTTCTACCTACAAAATTAGACTCTTCATATTCATTTATTATAATTTTATGGATATCATTATAAACCCAAAGCCGGATGATATATTCTATCAAAAATACACCTGTAACAAAATAATAATCAAAATTTTCAAAAAACGGCAATATATTGTGCTTTATATCATATAAAAGTATAGTAACACTCGTTAAAACCAAAATAAACATAAAAA
>JALUWM010000059.1 GCA_027019465.1 Campylobacterales bacterium | reverse complement strand
TTCCACCTTGATTCTCCATTGCATAATCGAAAAAGCTTGGTGTTTGCATCTTTACTCTCTTTAATCTGTTTTTTTTTGTTTCTATAATTTTAACATTTTTTTTATGGGTTTTTCAGAGAACTCAATAGAAAAAAAAGCTTCTTTATTTAACATTTAAAGTCCATATTGTAATAAATAATTTTTAACTTTGTTAGATTTTAAAAAATTTATAAATTTATTTAATTCTGAGATATTTTTAATTTTTGCAACTGAAATAAAAATCGACTTATAACTATTTAACGGTAAAACAATATAATGAAATTTTCTAAGTAAAATTGCCTGGGATAAACTTCCAATCGCACCTTCTACTTCATTCATTATAAGATAATTAATCCCTTGAGGCATCATTGATACAATTAATTTATTAATTTTTAAATGTAAATTATTAAAAGCTTCTTTTGCTGCCCTACCATAAGTTGTATATTTTTCATTTGGAACTGCTATAAGTATTTTTTGCAAATCTTTTAATGAACCAATTTTATTTTTGCTAAGAACCACCATTTTATCCTGTCCGATAGTATAAATAATATTTTTATTATGCTTCTTTAAAATCTCTTCATCTCCTATAACTGCATCTATTGTTTGTCTATTAGCGTTAAAAATCAATACCCCCATAGGACCATATATTGCTCTTACATTTTGATGATATTGCTGATTATACCAATTGATAACCTGTTGAAATATATTTTTATAACCTCCAGCAATTCCAAGTGTCAGATTTGCAAAAGAAAAAGTGATAAAAAAAAGTATAAGTAGTATTTTTTTCATTTTACTCCTTTAATAAGGGCACCCGAGATGGAAATCTCCCTTATTAAGGAGTTTTAGGGCTTCTTTCCAAACTCGGGGAGGCTTAATCGTTTCCAATTAAACCCTATCGGTTTTATTCCCATAGCTTAGCCTTAGGTAATAAAACTCGAAACCCTTTTAATTTTTGCTATTCTAACATTTCAAAACTTAAAAAAAGCTTAATTTTTTATTTATATAATTCAAAACAACATATAAAAATGTTATAATTTTTAAAAAGGATTAAATTGAAAAAATTAATTATCTTAATAATTACCGTTTTAAGTTATTCTTTTTCAATACAAGCCACTTATAATGCAAAATACGGCTGGTTAGGTACAGTTGGAATAGCAAAAGGATATTTTGAAAAAAATGAAACTGATTATATTATAAAAACAAATTCAAAACTTACAGGAATTGCAGCAACTCTTTCTCATCATCTAAAAAATAGTTATATATCTATAGGTAAAATAAAAAACGGTATTTTATATCCCAAAAAATATATTACAATAAGAAAAAATTCAAAAAAAGAAGTAAAAACTATTTTTATTTTTAATAAAAAGCATATTCAAAAAATAAGATTTATAAACGGTAAATTAGATTCAAATTCAACCCTTTCTTATTATGTAAATCAAGATATTTTATCTTTATATTTTAATCTTCCAAAATTTATAAAAAAGCATAATAAAAAATATATATTCTATGCTCTTGGAGGAAGACATAAAGACGGGAAAATTGAAGTTACTTTTCCAAAAGGAAATGAACTTAAAAAAATTCAAGACACCTTCGATAATATAAAAGGAATATACATAAAAGCAAATCTATTTAATAAAATTTTTGCAGGGGACAAAGGAATTTTATATCTGGTAATAAATCCTAAAAACTGGGTTACACTAAGAGGAATGGTAAAAAATGTATTAAAAATAGGAAATTTAAAAGGAAAACTTGTTGATTTTAAACAAGTCCCTTAGTTTCTAAATATTTTGTATCATAATTATTATTTATAAAATCTTTATTTTCAAGCATTTTCAAATGAAAAGGAGCTGATATTTTAATCCCTTCTACGGTAAATTCTTTTAAGGCTTCTTTCATAGCTTTTATAGCTTCATTTCTATTTTTCCCATAAGTAATAACTTTTGCTAATAAACTGTCATAATATTGAGGAACAGTATATCCGGCATAAATATGTGTATCTATTCTAACATCTTTTCCACCAGGAATATAAAGTTTTTGGATTTTACCAGGAGAGGGAATAAATTTTTCAGGATCTTCTGCTAATATTCTACACTCAAGTGAGTGCCCTTTGATTTCAAATTCATCTTGAGAAGGTATTTTTTCACCTTCTTCTATTTTCATCATCCATTCAACCAAATCAAGGCCTGTAACCATTTCACTTACAGGATGTTCAACCTGAAGTCTTGTATTCATCTCCATAAAATAAAAATTTAGATTCTTGTCTACTAAAAACTCAATAGTTCCTGCAGAATAATAGCCGATTGCCTTTGCCGCCTTAACGGCTGTTTCATGAAGCTTTTTTCTTGTTTTTTCATCCAAAATATTAGCAGGGGATTCTTCAATTAATTTTTGATGTCTTCTTTGAAGTGAACAATCTCTTTCTCCTAGATGAATAACGTTTCCATGTTTATCTCCTAAAATCTGCACTTCTATATGACGAGGTTTTTCAATATATTTTTCCATATAAATAGTAGGGTCACCAAAAGCGCTTTCAGCTTCATTACTTGCTGCTAAAAAAGCGTTTTCTATATGTTCTTCATCTTCAACAACCCTCATTCCTCTTCCGCCTCCACCGCTTGCAGCTTTTAAAATTATAGGATATCCAACTTCTTTTGCCTGCTTTTTAGCTTCTTCCACAGATGCAATAGCACCTTCACTTCCAGGAATTACAGGTACTCCTGATTCTTTCATAATTTCTTTGGCTTTACTTTTATCAGCCATAATTTCCATTACTTCTAAACTCGGCCCTATAAAAGCTATATTATGAGCTTTACATATTTCTACAAATGTCTGATTTTCACTCAAAAATCCATATCCTGGAAAGATAGCATCACATTCCGTCATTTCAGCAGCTGTAATAATTGCAGGAATATTTAAATAACTTTTATTTGAATGAGCTGGACCTACACATACCGCACCATCTGCAAATTTAAGATAAATAGCTTCTTTATCCGCTTTAGAATAAATGCATACAGCCTCTTTTTCAAGTTTATGTATAGCCCTAATAGCCCTAAGGGCAATTTCCCCTCTATTTGCTATTAAAATTCTTTTTAGTTTTTTCATAAATTAAACCTTTTTGACTCTAAAAAGTTTTGTATCAAATTCTACAGGCTGTCCATCTTCCACTAAAATATCTAAAATTTCCAAATCATATTCAGCTTCAAGTTCATTCATAATTTTCATAGCTTCAATAATACATAAAGTCTGACCTTTTTTTACTTTATCTCCTACTTTTACATAAGGAGGTGAATCCGGACTTGGAGCTGAATAAAAAGTACCCACCATTGGAGAAGTTATTACATCTCCATCCATTTTACATTCATGTTTTGCCTCAATATGTTGGACTATCGGCTCTTGAGTAACTTGAGGTTCTGTTTGAATAATTCCAGGTTGAACAGCAGCTGTAACACTTTTATCAAGATATATTTTAAACTCTTTTGTTTCAAGCTCTAAAATATTAGTTTTTGATTTGTCAAATGCATCAAGCAGTTTTTTAATTTCTCTATAATCCATAATTTGCTCCTTGTATTATATATAAAATGTATTTAATACAAAATGATAACATATTTTTGATACAATTTTAAAAAAAGGAATAGAAAGGATAAAGAATAGATTTATTTTTCCTCTTTTCCCTTTCTTTTCCTTCTCTTTTCTAATTTATATTAAAGGTAAATAATGGGCGTTAAGTCGGACAAATGGATACGCAGTATGGCTAAAAATTTTGAAATGATAACTCCTTTTGAAGAAGATCAGGTAAGAAGCGGGATTATCAGCTATGGTGTAAGCTCTTACGGTTATGATATAAGAGTAAGTGATGAATTTATGGTTTTTACCAATATAAATTCAACCGTAGTAGATCCTAAAAATTTTGATGAAAGAAATGTTGTAAAAACAAAAGGGGATTGTATTATTCCTCCAAATTCTTTTGCACTTTGCACAAGTGTAGAATATTTCAAAATGCCAAGAGATATTTTGGCTATTTGTGTTGGTAAAAGCACATATGCCAGATGCGGTATTATTGTAAATGTAACTCCTATTGAGCCTGAATGGGAAGGTCATATTACAATAGAAATAAGCAACACTACGCCACTTCCGGCAAAGATATATGCAAATGAGGGAATAGCACAGCTTATTTTTTTAGGTGCCGATGATTCTTTTTGTGAAACAAGTTATGCAGATAAAAGTGGGAAATATCATGGACAAAGAGGCATAACTCTACCAAAGGTAGATAAATGAAATTATGTATAGCACTCGATAATCCTACAAAAAAAGAGAATTTAACTTTAGCAAAAGAGCTTAGCGAATACAGTAAAGATTTATGGCTTAAAGTTGGCTTTAGAAGTTTTATTAGAGACGGCAGAGAATTTATAGTTGAATTAAAGAAAATGGACTATAATATTTTTCTTGATTTAAAACTTTACGATATACCAAATACAATGGCAGATGCAGCCGAGGAAATTGCAAAAATGGATATTGATATGTTTAATGTTCACGCAAGTGCCGGAGAGAAGGCTATGAGGGAAGTTATGGATAGACTTAAAAAATTTGAAAAAAGACCGATTGTTTTAGCTGTTACGGCATTAACCAGTTTTTCTAACGAAGAATTCAAAAAAATTTATGCAAATGATATAGACAAAAAAGCTATCGAGTTTGCAAAAGACGCTTACAACGCAGGACTTGACGGAGTTGTGTGCAGTGTATGGGAAAGTTTAGAAATTAAAAAACACACAAATGAAAATTTTCTTACACTAACTCCTGGGATTAGACCTTTTGGAGAAAACGCAGGAGACCAAAAAAGAGTTGCGGACATAAAAGAAGCAAAAAAAAACAAATCAGATTTTATAGTGGTAGGAAGACCTATTTACAAATCACAAAATCCAAAACAAATTGTAGAACAAATATTAAAGGAGCTTAAATGAAAAAAATTATACTATCAGGACTTATAACACTCTCACTTTTTGCATCAGATAAAATGCTAGGTAAAACAGAAATTAACAATGTATTGAAATCAACACCCATATACAATCAACTTGCACCACAACTAAAAAAGGGAAAAATAAAGGTAAAAGCTACAAAAAAAGACGGCTTTTATATAATAGAACTTGATACTCCAAGAGGCAAAGGACTTTTATATGTCACAGCAAATAAAAAATATACTATACTTGGAAGAATTTTAAAAAGAAACGGTCAAATGTTAATTCCTAATTTTCCAAAACACGCAGAAATTATAAAAAAAGGTGTGATGTTTACATTTGGAAAAGGGAAAAAAAATATTTATCTTGTAACAGACCCACAATGCCCATTTTGTAGAATGATGGAAAAAGAAAAAAGAAATTTACTTGCAAAAGATTATACAGTTCACGTAATTTTGATGCCTCTTCCGTTTCATAAATATGCAAAACCTATGAGTTATTATATTTTAGCAGGAAAAACTGACCAAGAAAAAGCAAAAAGACTGCAACAGACTCTTTTAGGAGGAAATGAATGGAAAAATTTCCATCCTACAAAAGAACAGATTAAAAAATTTAATGAAGAACTTGCAAAAGCAAAAAAAGCTGCAAATGAGCTTGGTGCTCAGGGGACTCCAAGTGTATATGACAAAAATTTTAATCCTATCTCTTGGCCTACATTAGGAGATAAAAAATGAGCCTAGAAAACAATTTTATAGATGCGACTTTATGTTGCTCTTTAAAAATAATAAGAGCTCTACATGAAGAGCTTAATCTGTTTGAAGCAAAAGGTATTGGTTATGGAGGAGACAGAAGTTTAAATATAGATTTGATTGCAGAAAAATTTTTTATTGAAAAGCTAAGTGAATTTGGGAATATTTTTTCAGAAGAGGCCGGATTTATTGATAATGGAAAAGATAAAAAAATAATAATTGACCCTATCGACGGAAGCTATAATGTTTCAAATCATATCCCATATTTTGGGACAAGCATATATTTTGAAAATACAGCTGCAGTTGTTGTAAATTTAAGTAACGGGGATTATTTTGTAAAAACGAATGAAACAAGAATCTTCGATAATCTTTTTAGAAAGCCTTTTATTTCAACATTCAGACACGATGTAATTTTGTTTGAAAAAGCTTATCAACATCCTGAAATTGTGGCAAAACTTGCAAAACACAATCTTAAATTTAGGGCCCCAGGTGCACTTAGCCTTTCACTTTGTTATGGAGAATCAAGCAAAGCCGTTATTTACAAAGGCGGTATAAGAGAATTTGATATTGCAGCAGCTAAATTTTACAACAGCGAATGCTTTTGGCATATTGAAGATGATTTAATTGTTATGAGTCCAAAAGAAGAAGATTTAAAAGAGGTCTTAACCATCATAAAGGAATAAAAATGGGATTTAGTAACTTTTTAAAAAAATTTAAAAAAACTCAACCAAGTAAAGAAGAAAAATCAACAACATGGATTAAATGTCCGGCATGCGGTGCTATAAGTTTTTATAAAGAAGTGGCAAAACAAAACAACACCTGCCCAAAATGCGGATATCATTTCAGAATGGGTGCAGATGAAAGAATTAAACTTTTAACAGATGAAGGAAGTTTTGTTGAATATGATAAAGAATTAAAACCAAATGACCCGCTTCATTTTGTAGATAAAAAAAGTTACAAAAAAAGAATAGAAGAAAATCTTAAAAAAACAGGTAGAAATTCATCTGTAATTTCAGGAGAATGCACTATAAACTCTATTCCCACACAATTAGTTGTATTTGATTTTGCTTTTATGGGAGGGAGTTTAGGAAGTGTTGAAGGTGAAAAAATAGTTAGAGCCGTAAAAAGGGCTATTGCCAAACAACAAGGAGTCGTTATTGTTTCTACAAGCGGGGGAGCAAGAATGCAAGAATCTACATTTAGTTTAATGCAAATGGCAAAAACATCTGCAGCACTTGCAAGTTTAGCTGAGCATAATTTACCTTATATTTCCCTTTTAACAGACCCTACATTTGGAGGGGTTAGTGCAAGTTTTGCTTTTTTAGGAGACTTTATTTTAGCAGAGCCTGGTGCAATTATCGGATTTGCAGGGCCTAGAGTTATTAAACAGACAATTGGAGAAGATTTACCCCAAGGTTTTCAAAGAGCGGAATTTTTATTAGAACACGGACTTATTGATATGGTTGTAAAAAGAGAAGAACTTAAAAACACAATAGGAAATTTACTAAAATATACATTAAAAAGTGCCGTTTAATGGCTCTTTATGCCCTTTTGGATTTTGATACACTACAAAAATACAATATTTCAATAAAAGATTTTTGCAAAACCTCTAAAGGTCTAAAAGCAAAAATACTCCAATACAGAGACAAAAATTCCTCTCTTGAAGAAAAATTAAAAAGAATAAAAGAAATTAGAAAATATTGGAAAAAAACATTAATTGTAAATGATACACTTGAACTTCTTCCTTTTGCAGACGGGATACATATAGGCCAGGAAGATTTACAACAATACTGTCAAAAATTTAATCTTACACCGTTTGATTTTATTACAAAATTACGCAACGGAGACTACACACTCAACACTACCCACTCAGCACTCAACATTCAAAACTCAGCACTCAAAACTAAAATAGTTGGTCTTTCTACTCACAATAAAGAAGAAATAATTAAAGCCAATAAACTACCTTTAAATTACATAGGCCTTGGTGCATATCGCCCTACTACAACAAAAGAGACATCAAATATTTTAGGCCAAAAGATTATAGAACTTATAAAATATTCTTATCATCCTGTGGCAATCATTGGAGGCGTTAAAATTTATGATAAAATTCCAGCAAAATTTAAAGTAGTAGGAAGCGATATATGCAAATTAATGTCTATTCAATTGAAAAAAAAGAAGATTTTACAAAAGAAATAAATGAATTTATTAAAAAATCAAAACCATTTGGAAATGTTAAGAATATAACGCTTTATTCAAAAAATCTTGCTAAATCTACTACTCCAAAAAAAGAGTATTCAAAAATTTTTGAAAAATATACAAATGGATTTAATATAATCCTTTCACCTGAAGGAAAGCTTATTGATAGCTTTGAATTTTCAAAATTTTTCGAGCACTCTTGTGTAAATTTTTTTATTGCAGGTGCTTTTGGATTTGAAGAAAACTTTAAAAAAAACGGAAAATTAATTTCACTAAGTCCTCTTACAATGAGTCATAAAATAGCAAAAATTATGCTTTTTGAACAAATTTACAGAGGACTTAGCATAAAAAACAATCATCCATATCATAAATAAAAGGAAAAGAATGAGTATGAATACAACACATTTTAAAGAAATTTTACTGCTTAGAAAAGCTGAACTTGAAAAAATTTTATTTAATATAACAAACGAAATAAAAGAAATCAACAGATGTGATATAAAAGACGAAGGTGATTTGGCAACTGCCAGCATGGACAGCGGAAGAGATTATCAAATCTTTTTAAATCAAAAAAAAGAACTTGAAGAAATAAATGAAGCTCTAAAAAGAATAGAAGATGGAAGCTATGGAATTTGTGAAATGTGTGATGAACCTATACAAAAAGCAAGATTAGAAATCAAACCTTACGCAAAATATTGTATAATATGCAAAGAAGAAATAGAAAAAAAAGGAAAAAGGCATAAATGAAAAAATATACAATATTCAGCATTATTTTTATAGCATTAATCTCTCTTGGTGTATATATACAAAACGACACTTTTACAACGCTAAATATAGGAAAAACAAGTTGGTCTTTACCTAATGCCCTATGGGTGGCTTTATTTTTAACTCTTTTTTTTCTGACATCTTTAATATTTTTTGGAATAATTCATTTTAGATCGTTTGTTTATCAAAAAAATGTAAAAAAAGATTTAAAAATAATTATAGAAAATATTAAAAACAGAGTCCTTTATAAAAATAGTATTAAACCAACAAAAACATTAAACGAAATAAATGAATGTATAAAAAATATAAAAGGCTTGGAAATTAAACCCCAAAAAAGAGAAAATTACGAATTTTTTGAAGATATTGAAAAATTAAAAAATGGAGAAATTGTTGAAATAAGTAAATATAAATTAAATGAAAACAATCCTTGGTTTAAATTAAATATTAAAAATCGTCTCAAAAATGAACCGGAATACGCAAAAGAAGTTTTAAAAAAATTTCAAGACAAAGAGCTTAAAAAAGAAGCATTTTATATATGGGCAAAAACTGCCGGAATAAAAGAAATTTTAAGAGAAGGCTACCCTATCACTTATGATATTATCAAATCTCATTTACATGATGAATATTTTCATCTTTTATTATCTCAAGGAGAACTAAAACTTAGCATAAAAGAAGAAATAGAACTTGCAAAAGAAATTTACGGCTCAATTGACCCTGACAGTGAACTTGAAATGCTAAAACCTTTAAAATGGGCTGAAGCTTATCTTACAATAAAATATGAACACTTGGAATTAGCAAAAGAAATTATTGATACAAATAATCTTAAATTTTTTGATTATTTCTTAAAACTAAAAGAAGAAGGTCAAAAAGTTGATATCGATGAATATATCCAATCTGCTCAAATCTTCTAAGCCTCTTTTTTTTTTAGCACCTCTTGCAGGTTACACTGATTTACCATTTAGAAGTGTTATTAAAAAATTCGGATGTGATTTAACTTTTTCTGAAATGATAAATGTAAATGCAATTGCCTATAATAATGAAAAAACAAAAAAAATGATGATTAAATCTCCTATTGAAAATCCATATTTTATTCAAATTGCCGCAAATAATCCAAAAAAAGCAATTAAAGCTGTTGAAATTATTAATGAAAATAATAATATAGACGGAATTGACATAAATCTTGGATGTCCTGTCCAAAAGGCTAGAAAAAGTGGTTATGGGGGAATTTTACTTAAAGATGAAAACAAAGAAACATTAAAAGAAATAATAAATTCAATTATTAAAACATCAAAAAAACCTGTAAGTGCAAAAATAAGACTTGGATTTGATAAAAGCGTAGCTGTTGATAGGGCTAAATTACTGCAAGATTTAGGAATTAAATTTTTAACCGTTCACGGAAGGACAGTAAAACAGATGTATAAAGGAGAGGCAAATTACGAAGAAATAAAAAAAGTAGTTAATAGTGTAAATATCCCTGTAATTGCAAATGGAGATATAATTGATTATCAAAAAGCTAAATATGTACTTGATTTTACAGGTGCAAAAGGCGTGGCAATAGGAAGAGGCGCGGTTGGAAAACCTTGGATTTTTCTTAAAATGAAACAAAATGGAGAAATTACCCCTAAACAAAAAAAAGAAGTTTTACTTGAACATTTCAATCAAATGATAAAATGGTATGGAGATTACGGAGCAATTTTATTTAGAAAACATCTGCATCAGTACTCAAAAGGAATTGAAAAAGCAAGTGAATTTAGAAATGAAATAAATAAAGAAACAAATCCAAATAAAATAAGAAAACTTATTGAGGAGTATTTTTAGTGTTTAACGGACTAATAAGAGAAATAGGAAAAGTAAAAACTTTTTCAAATAATAAATTAAAAATCATTTCAAAACTAAAACCCGAAACGGGGGATTCTATTGCAGTAAACGGGGTATGTTTAACAGTAACAAAAGTATATTCGGACGGCTTTGAAGTTGAACTCTCTCCTGAAACACAAAAGATAATTCCTCTTGAAAATTACCAAAGTGGAAAATTAGTCCATTTAGAAGAGGCTTTAAAATTTGGAGATAAAATAGACGGACATTTGATTCAAGGACATATAGATGCAACTGGTGAAATTTTAGAAATTAAAAAAAATAAAAATTCCTACGATTTAATTATAAAAACAACTCCTGAAATTCTAAAATATATAGCCCCAAAAGGAAGTATTGCAATAGATGGGGTCAGTTTGACTATAAATGATGTTTTTAACGACAGATTTAGATTAACTATCATCCCACACACTTTTGAAAATACGATTTTTAAATATTATAAACCTTATCAAAAAGTAAACATAGAAACAGATATGTTTGCAAGATATATTTATCATATGTTTAAAGAAAAAAAAGATGATATAAATAATAAGATTCTTGCATGGTGGTAATTGAGTATGGATTGGGTATATAAGTGAATGAGTAGATATGAAAAGATGAGTTTTAAGTTAAAAATGATCCATATTTAATCTAAACTTAAAGCTTTCTTAATGATAACTTCATTTCAAAAGAATACAATAATAAAAAATTCAAGGAGAACTTATGAAAAAATTAATTTTAGCAACAGGGCTTAGCATTGCTCTTTTTGCAGGAACAATTCATTTAAATGTAAACAACACAAATTTAAAAAGAGTTGCACCAAATCAAAATGGAACTGTTTTATCTTATGCACCTGTGGTTAAAAAAGTAATTCCAAGTGTCGTTAATATTTCAGTTGTAAAAACTGTAGAATTTAAAATACCTGAGCAATTTAAGAGATTTTTCAATGACCCGTTTTTTAGAAGATTCTTTCCTCAAAATCCTAATCTCCCTCAAAAAAGAAAAGAATATGCTTTAGGAAGCGGTGTAATTATTTCAAAAAACGGATATATTGTTACAAATTATCACGTAATAAGTGCCGCTACAAAAATTACAGTAAAAACACATAACGGCAAAGTTTACACAGCAAAACTTATAGGAAGCGACCCAAAAACAGATTTGGCAGTAATAAAAATAGATGCCAATAATCTAAAGCCTATTACATTTACAAATTCTAATAAAATAGAAGTAGGTGATATTGCTTTAGCCATAGGTAATCCTTTTGGTCTTAGAGAAAGTGTTACAGCAGGGATTGTAAGTGCACTTAACAGAACATCTATAGGACTAAACGATTATGAAAATTTCATTCAAACAGACGCAGCTATAAACCCTGGAAACAGTGGTGGAGCATTAGTTGATTTAGAAGGAAGATTAATTGGTATAAACTCTGCAATTCTTTCAAGCAGCGGTGGAAATAATGGAATAGGATTTGCAATTCCAAGCAATATGGTGAAATTCGTAGTAACTTCTCTTATTACAAAAGGAAAAGTTGTAAGAGGTTATTTAGGAGTAATGATAAGCAATATTGACGCAAGTAAAGCAAATTTATACGGAATTAATCATGGAGTATTAATAAATCAAGTGGAACCAAATACCGCCGCAAGCCAGGCAGGACTAAAAGCTGGTGATATTATTGTAGCAGTTGACGGAGAAGCAGTAAACAATGCAGGAGAACTTAGAGATAAAATTGCATTTAAAGGTGCAGGAACTGAAATTACACTAAAAGTTTATAGAAATGGAAAATATATAACTTTAAAAGCAAAACTTAAAGCCTTAAAAGCAAAAGAACAAAAAATAATAAACATAAAAACTTTAAAAGGCGTTACATTAAAAGAATCTAAAAATGAAGTTATTGTTTCAAATATTAATCCAAATTCATATGCAGCTATGATGGGATTAAAAAAAGGTGATGTAATTTTAAGAATTAAAACAGTCAAAACAGGCAAATGGACAGAAATTAATTCAATTAATGAATTAAAAGAACTTCTAAAAGGTCTTAATAAAGGTGATGCTTTAGTTGAAGTTAAAAGAAAAGATACTGTTTTTATAGTTCAATTATGAAAATATTACTAGCACCAAGCGAAACAAAATCAAAAGGAGGAAATTTTCCTCCTGTAAATAAAATTTCTTTCAAATTTCCGCAAATTTATGAGAAAAGAAAAGAAATTATTAAAAAATATAATGAATTTATTAAAACTACCGATGATATTAAAAATTTTGGAGAAAATAAAACTTCTATTTTCACCCTCCCTACAAAAAAAGCAATTTTAAGATATAGTGGAGTTGCTTTTAAACATATTGATTATGAAAGTTTAGATGAAATTTCTAAAAAATGGTTAGATGAAAATGTATTAATATTTTCTAATCTTTTTGGAGTAATTAGCGCAAATGATAAAATTCCACATTATACTCTTAAACAAACAGCTAAACCCGGCTTTGATATCTACAAAGCCCATAAAGAAATTTATACCCCTATTTTAGATGAAATAAACGAAAAAGAAATTTTTATCGATTTAAGAGCAAAGTTTTATGAAAAAATATATAAACCTAAAAATTATATAACATTCAAATTTATAAAAAACGGCAAAGTTATAAGCCATTTTGCAAAAGCATACAGAGGACTTTTAACAAGAATTATAGCTATTCATAAACCAAAAGAGACAAATGAACTTTTAAAAATAGAATTCCCTAATATTCAAATTATCGAAGTTATAGAAAAAAAAGGGAATAAAGAGATAGTTTGCGAGATTATTTAAACATCATCAAACCCTCCAAAATCATCAAATCCGCTATCAAAATCATTGTATGAAGTATCTGTATCATTAAAATCCAAATCGCTATTATCCACAAAATTATCATTATCAAGTTTTTCATCAAGAGTATCTATTTTAGAATCAAGCTCATCTAATTTTGAATCAATTTCATCAAAATTTTGATTTAAACTTTCGTTTATTTCGCTGTCATTCATACCCATTTCCTGACCAAACTCATTTGGACTTACAGAGTGATTAAAAAGAAGATTATAAAGTCCCATTCCAGCCATTGCTCCACCTAAAGAACCTAAAAAGCTACTTCCAAAGCCACCTGATAAACTCTTTGAAATTGAATTCTGTTGATTTTGAGTTTGTTGTGGCTGTTGTTGAGGATTCACTTTCAAATCCTCGCTTGAAAACTTTTTTTCATTTTCTCCAAGTTTAGCCTCAATAACAGTAACTCTTTTATCAATATTATCTATTTTTTGAACCATTTTTTCTATAACCATTCCCATTTTTTTTAGGGTATTTTCAATGTTTTGTGTATCCATTTGAAACTCCTTTTAATTTTTTTACAACATAAAAGTAATTTGGAGCTTTTGTATAAAAAAGCTTAACTTTTGCCTGTTTATATAAATTTTTGTTTTTAATACTTTCAATTATACCGACTTTTGCACCTTCATAAAAAAGTCCGTCAAGACCATTTGTTATAACTAAATCACCTTTTTTTATTTTAGCAAATTTTGGAATATATTCAATTATATTTTTTCCACCTTTAAA
>JALUWM010000058.1 GCA_027019465.1 Campylobacterales bacterium | reverse complement strand
TTGAATAAAAAGCACTTTTTGAAAGAGCATTTGTTGATTCTTCTATCGCTCCAAGCGGAATTCCTGAAATTCCTTTTTGTAAAAATTCTATTGTTTGATTCATATTAAAAACTTTATAAGGTGCATAATAAAAAAACAGATCGTAATAATCCTGTTTTGATGCTAAAAATGTTCTTTTAAAATCTTTTTGAGCAGTTTTTATATTAAATAAAGAGGGTTTTAAAAACATATAAATAGGATAAATATTTGTATCTTTATATTTCTTAATAAGAACAGAAGCTTCTTTGTAATTTCCAAGTTTTAAATCTACAAGAGCCAAAGCAAATTGACTTTTTTTTGAAAAACTTTGTTTTAAATAGTTTTTTGCAAGTTCATAATCTCCTATTTGAGCCAGTTCCATTCCTTTGTAAAATGGATTTTGTGTATAAGCCTGGGCATTAAAAGGATCATTAAGATATTCATAAATAGCACTTAAAAGTTCATTTGAATGATAATCACTTGTAACTTTAAGAGCGCTTATTGCATCATATTCATATCCTTCATAATACATCACAAGCGCATAATAATAAGGATAATTTTTATTTTTTGCAATTTCAGGAAGATATGTATAAGAAAGATTTTTATAATAATCAAATAATTTTTTATTTTTTAGCATCAAAGCACAGAAAGTAGCATTTATAGCACTTAAGGCTTTTGAATTTTGATTTTGTATAGCTTTTTGAAAATAATTAAGTGCTTTTTTATAATGTTTTTCTTTTATTTGGATAACACCGAGATTATATAAAGAAAGACTTTCGGAATAATTTGATATTTTTTCAAGTAAATTTAAAGCCTGCTTTTTTTTACCGCTTTTAAAAAGAATATTTGCTTTTTTTATTAAAACTTTAAGTTCATCTTTTGGTATTTTCTTTTTTTCTAATTTTTTAACTATTTGATTTATATTTAAAGATTGAGTAGTTTGCTCTTTTTTCTTTTTTACAACAACAAGCAAAAGTAACAAAAGCATAATAAGCACAAGCAAAAGAAGAATAATTATAATATATATCTTTTTTTTACTTTTAGGGGATTCTTCACCCTCTTCTATTACTATTACATTTTCATCAGCCAATTTTTACCTTACATATATTTTTGTAAAACACTAGGAATTTTTACTTTCCCATCTTTTGTCTGGTAATTTTCCATAATTGCTACAAGTGTTCTGCCAACTGCTAAAGAACTTCCATTAAGTGTATGGGTTAGTCTATTTTTTTTACCTTCTTTATACCTGATTTTTCCACGTCTTGCCTGAAAATCACGCGTATTTGAAACGGAACTTATTTCTCTATATTTGTTTTGAGAAGGAATCCAAACTTCAAGATCAATCGTTTTAGCAGCGCTAAATCCAAGATCCCCCGTACAAAGCATAAGCTGTCTATAAGGAAGCTCTAATTTTTCAAGTGCATTTGACGCGCACTCAACCATTTCCTCAAACATTTTATCACTATCTTCTGGCTTAGTAATTGCCACAAGTTCCACTTTATCAAACTGATGTTGACGGATTATACCTTTTGTATCTTTTCCGTAACTTCCGGCTTCTTTTCTAAAACAAGGCGTATAGGCAGTAAGTTTAACAGGCTCATTTAAATCGCTAATAATTTCATCTCTAAATAGATTTGTAAGAGGCACCTCAGCAGTAGGAATTAAATATAAATCCTCATCTTCAATTTTAAATAAATCATCTTTAAATTTAGGAAGCTGTCCGGTTGCCGTCATTGTTTCGCTGTTTACTAAAAACGGCACATAAACCTCTTCAAACCCGTAACTTCTGTTATGGTCTAAAAAGAAATTAATCAAAGCCCTCTCAATCCTTGCAGCCTCACTTTTTAAAACCGTAAATCTGCTTTTTGCAAGTTTTACCCCCGCTTTAAAATCAAGCCAGTTTAATTCTTCTCCAATTTCATCATGAGATTTTACTTCAAAATCAAATTTAGGAATCTCCCCTACTCTTTTAATTTCAACATTATCATTTTCATCTTTACCCACAGGAACATCTTCATCAGGAAGATTTGGAATAGATAAGGCTTTTAAATCCAATTCTTCTTCAATCTTTTTTAATTTCTCATTTAATTCTTCTATTTTTTCTTTAATTTCATTTACCTGGATTTTGATTTTTTCAGCTTCTTCTTTTTTTCCTTCTCTCATTAAAAGTCCTATGTTTTTAGAAAGAGAATTCCTTTTTGCCTGATAATTTTCCAAAAGAGTTTTAAGCTCTTTTTTTTCTTCAAAAAGTATTTTTATATTTTTTAAATCTTCTTCTTTAACTCCTTTTGCTTTAAGTCTTTTTGCAATATTTTCAAAATCTTTTTCAAGAAGTTTTAAATCTATCATTAAATTCCTTTATTAAAATATTATTTTTGATATAATTATTATATGGCTAATTTTAACATAAAAGGAAAATAAATGAAAAAGAAATTTCTAAAAGCTAGTTTGATTATTGTGGCCGGTGCACTTTTTATAACAGGATGTAATAAAAAAGAGCAAAAGACTAAACAAGTCACTCAAAAACAAGAAACACAAACTAAATCAACGAAAACAAAAATTATTAAAATAGGTGTATTACAACCTCTAACAGGTCCTATTGCATCATTTGGACAAAAGACTCTTGACGGGATTAATTTAATACATTCAAAATATTCAAAACTCCCAAATGGAGATAAAATTAAACTAATTATAACAGACGACCAATTTGACAAAATTCAAACAGTAAACGGTTATAAAAGACTTGTATCTGATGATAATGTGGCAGCAGTGGAAGGGCCGCTTGCTAGTTCTATGTCACTTGCAATCAAAAGATTTGCAGACAATTCAAAAACACCTACTGTTACACAAATTGCAACAAACCCAAGAGTTACAATAGGGACTAAATATGTAAGCAGAACATGTTTTACAGACCCTTTCCAAGGAAAAGTTGCAGCAACTTACGCACTTGAACATCATTTAAATAATGCTGTAGTTGTATTTGATATGAAACAGGATTATTCTGTAGGTCTTGCAAAAGCATTTGAAAAAGCATACAAAAAAGGCGGCGGAAAACTTTTAAAAGTTCTGTTTATAAATACAGGGGATAAAGATTTTAACGCACAAGTTGCACAAATCAAAAGAGTTAATCCAAAATTTATATACACTCCTATTTATGCGCCTGAAGAAGGACTTTTCTTAAGACAGCTTAGAGCTGCCGGTGTTAAAGCTCCTGTAATGGGCGGTGATGGTATTGCTGATCCTGGACTTCTTAAAAAACTTGCAGGAAACGCAGCAAACGGAGTAATGTATACAGACCATTTTGATGCCCTAAAAGCTCCAACTCCTCTTTCAGCTCAGTTTATTAAAGATTTTAAAGCAAAATACAATAGACAACCAAGTGCATTCGCAGCAACAGGTGCTGATGCTTATCTTGTAATATATAATGCGGCAAAAGAGTGTGATACTCCTGCAAACAAATCTTTAAGCAGTTTAAAACAATGTATGGCAAAAGCAATAAGACACACAAAACATCTTGAAGCCGTGACAGGATATCTTACAATTAATCCCAAAACAGGAACTCCTATAAATAAACCGGCTGTTATAGAAAAAATTGTAGATGGTAAAACAAAATTTGTAGAACTTATAAAACCTTAATTTTCTTTCTTTTTTCTTTTATTTTTATAAAAAAGGTAAAATAATGAACACAGCTTTTATATTACAACAGATTATCAACGGATTTTCACTAGGCAGTATGTATGCCCTTATTGCCATAGGATATACACTTGTATATGGTGTTTTGAGACTTATCAACTTCGCACATGGTGATATTATGATGGTTGGAACTTTTTTAACATTTATCTCTCTTGGAATATTGACTGGCTGGAAGTTTGAGCATATTTCTATGGCTATATTTTTTACAGCGGTGGGAATTTCTATTATTTTAACAGCCGGAGTTGGAATTTTAACACATGTAATAGCTTATAAACCCTTACTTGATAAAGGAGCCCCTAAAATTTCTATTTTGATTACCGCTATTGGTATTTCATTTTTTTTAGAAAGTTTGTTTAATGTTATAGCAAATCAATATCTTGGAGGAACATATCAGGCTTTTTATTTTCCAAAATTTTTCTCTCATATTATTCATATAGGCTCTTTAACAATTCCTGTTTTAACGATTATAACTCCTATTCTTACTATTTTAATACTTCTTGGACTTTTATTTATTCTTTATAAAACAAAAATAGGAATAGCCATTAGAGCCTTGGCATTTGATATTTATACCGTCCAATTAATGGGGGCAAATTCCAATTTTATTATCGGATTTGTTTTTGCCTTAGGTTCTGCACTTGCGGCAATCGGAGGTGTCTCTTTTGCAATGGCATATCCTAGTATTGACCCTTATATGGGAATGCTCATAGGACTAAAGGCTTTTGCAGCGGCAGTTGTAGGGGGAATAGGAAGTGTAACAGGAGCGGTAATAGGAGGTTTTATTTTAGGATTTGTTGAGGTTGCAATTCCCGGATTTTTACCAGAACTTGGAGGCTGGAAAGATGCATTTGCATTTATTTTACTAATTTTTGTTTTATTATTTAAACCAACAGGTATTATGGGAATAAATTTTGAAAGACAAAGGTTTTAAAATGAGTGCAAAAAAATATTTTTCAATAATAGCTGTAGTTACAGCCTTGTTTATAGGTTTTTTGATATTTTCTCCAAAATGGTTTAACTCTTATACCATTACGGTTTTAGGAAATATCTATATTTTTATTGTTTTGGCAGTTAGCTACAATTTAATAAACGGTGTTACAGGTCAGTTTTCACTTGAGCCAAACGGTTTTGTGGCAATAGGTGCTTATGTTACGGCTATTTTGCTTTTATCTCCAGATGTAAAAGAAGAACTCTATATGATAAGTGAACCTTTGCCTTTAATAAGAGATGTTTTCCTGAATCCAAGTGTTGCTTTTAATCCGTTTTTAGCTTTAATTATAAGTGGAATAGTCTCATCTTTAATAGCCCTTACACTTGCTTTTCCTGTATTTAGGGTAAGAGGTGATTATCTGGCAATTGTTACACTTGGATTTGGTTTTATTATAAGAATTTTTTTAATAAACAATCCTTCTATTTCAAACGGTTCTATGGGACTTGATTCCATCCCCGGGTTTGCAAGTTATTTTTGGATAGGAATAGTAAGCCTAATAACCGCTATTTTGGTATTTAATATTGTATATTCAAAATTTGGTCGTGCCATGAAAGCTGTAAGAGATGATGAAGATGCAGCCCTTGCTATGGGCGTGCATACTTTTAAAACAAAAACAGTAGCTTTTATGACAAGTGCTTTTTTTGAAGGTGTCGGCGGAGGACTTTTGGCAAGTTCAATCGGTTCTATCTCCCCTGACCAGTTTACATTTATGCTCACATTTCAATTACTGATTATTATAGTTCTTGGAGGGCTTGGAAGTATGAGCGGTGCAATTCTTGGGACATTCCTTTTTCTTGGAAGTATGGAACTTTTAAGACCTCTTGACCAAACAAGCTGGCATATAGGTTTTATCCACGGAATTCCGGGGCTTAGAATGGTTGTATTTAGTATTTTACTACTATTACTTATGCTGTTTGCAAGAAGAGGACTTTTTGGAAATAAAGAGATATGGGATTATGTGAAAATAAAAAAGAAAAAAAGAATAGAAGAATAAAAAAATTAATTTTTTTGATATACTAGTAAAATTAAAAATCATAAAAAGGAATATAAATGAGCGATATTTTAAAAATCGGTAAATATGAATTTACAAGCAGATTAATTGTAGGAAGCGGGAAATACCCGGACTTTAAAATTACAAGAGATGCAACACTTGCAAGCGGGGCTGAGATGATTACGGTTGCGGTTAGAAGAGTTAATATTACAGATCCTAATGAAGAAAATTTAATGGACTATTTTAAAGATACAGATGTTCAAATCCTTCCAAATTCAGCAGGATGTACAACTGCTGAAGAAGCAATAACTCTTTTTAGATTAGTAAAAGAAGCAACAGGAATTGATATTATCAAACTCGAAATTATAGGAGACACTGCAAAAACTCTCTATCCTGATGTTTTAGAAACACTAAAAGCTTGTGAAGTGTTGGCAAAAGAAGGCTTTACGATTATGGCTTATACAAACGACGACCCTATTATGGCAAAAAGATTAGAAAATGCAGGAGCAAATGCCGTTATGCCTCTTGCAGCGCCTATTGGAAGCGGTCTTGGTATTCAAAACAGATACAATGTCGTATTTATTAAAGATGCTGTAAATGTACCTGTAATTGTGGATGCAGGAATAGGGACTGCTAGCGACGCGGCTGTAGCAATGGAGCTTGGGGCTGACGGGGTTTTAACAAACACAGCAATAGCCCAATCAAAAAACCCAATATCAATGGCTGAAGCTATGAAATATGCAGTAATGGCCGGAAGAAGTGCTTATAAAGCGGGCAGAATTCCTAAAAAACCTTACGCAACTGCCAGCTCACCGCTTGAAGGGCTTATAGAGTTTTGATAAAACTCTTCTTTGTTCTTTTTTCTTTTTATATTGGAATGTGTGCATATCTTTATTTTTCCCAAAATAAAAAAATCTTTAATAAAAAATATGCAACTCCTTATACTCCTAAAATTACAAAAGAAATTTATTTTAAAACAAGTGATGGAATTATTCTTCAAGGTGGCTTTACAAAAAACGGAGAAAATTTGCCTTTAGTTTTGTATTTTAGCGGTAATGCAAACAATGTGTTGGAATTTCTTGATAAAATTGCACCTAAAATAAAAAGTTATAACTTTATAGGATTTAATTATCCCGGATATGCAAAAAGCCAGGGGAAACCCGATGAAAAAAACATTTTAAAATATGCCAATGAAATTTTTAGGAAATATAAACCCGATTTTGTAATAGGAAGAAGTCTTGGAAGTGCAGTTGCTTCATATCTTGCTTCAAAACACAAATTTCAAGGGCTTTTACTTATTACTCCTTTTGACAGTATAGAACATATTGCTAAAATTGATTATCCGTATCTTCCTGTCAAATGGCTTTTGAAATATAAATTTAAAGAAGTGAATTTTATAAAAAAAAGCACCATCCCAACTTCTATTATAGCCATAAAAAACGATAATGTCATTCCAAAAGAATGTTTAGAAAATTTAATTAAAAATATTCCTAATTTAAAAAAGATATTTTGGCTCGAAAATATTAAACACGGAGAAATTTATAATTACAAAAAAATTGATAAAATCATAAAA
>JALUWM010000057.1 GCA_027019465.1 Campylobacterales bacterium | reverse complement strand
ATGAAGAGCTTTTTGATTTAATAGAAAAAGCCAAACAAATTTTGGCAAAGAGAAGAGAACCCAACTGGTTTCATTTTAAAACTCAGGGCTGTTTTTTACCTAAATTCGGACCCGCTTATATTGCAAAGCTTTATCTAAACGGAGATGAAATAGAAAGAGATTTTTTGCCCTCAAACGGAAAAGAGTGGTGCAAAAAAAACAAAATGTATAAAGAAGACTGGGATGTGGAGCTGAAAAATTTTGATATCATAGAAATGAGACTTAAAACCGGCCGCAAAAAAGATGAGAGGGAGTGGTTTGTTTTTAAAGAAGATGAGCTTGAAAAATTGGCAGATTTAGATGAAGCAAAACAGATTTTAAAAAATTTAAGATAAAATAACTATTTCAAATTCAAGTTTTTTTACCGGAAACTTTTTTAAAAATCTTTTTAAATGTTTAATACCGGCTTTTACATCCCCTTTTACACCTGAAAATTTAATATATTCTAACATCTCTTTTGGAGTAGAGAAAAACAGCTCATATTCTAAAACTTCCACTTTTGGATTCAGGATTTTAGAATAATTTAAAATCTCTTCTTTTGAATATATCGGAGAAGTGATATTTAACTCTTTATGAAGTGAAGAAAATGTTTTTGAGGTAAATATTGTTAATAAAAAATCTTTTTCTAAATTTTTTATCTCTTTAAAAACAGATTCTAGATCCTTTGCCCACTGAAGGGCTGAAAAAGAGACAATCTGTTCAAAATCATACTTTTTAATCTCTTCAAAACACTCTTTTTTATTAAAATCAAGATTTAAAATATTGCAAGGATTAAGTTTTAACATATTCTCACTTGCATCAACACCTAAATAAAAATCAAAATCCCTGTATTTACAAAGACCTTCGCTCCCACAGCCTAAATCAACAACTTTTGATTTTATTAAAGAGATATATTTTTTTATAATTTTTTTCTGGATTATATTGTATTTTTCGTAACTATTTGCAAATTTATCAAAATTTTTAACAGACAAAAAAAGCCTTTATTTATTATTATGTTATAATTTTATCAAAAAAGGTTATTTAAATGGTAAGTATTTTTTTTGCTATTCAGATAGTGTTAGCTATAATTATCGTGATTTTGACACTTCTTCATAAATCTTCATCTATGGGATTTGGAACATATTCAAGCAGTAATGATTCGGTTTTCGGTGCAAAAGGTCCTATGGATTTTTTAACAAAAGCAACAATGACAATAGGTTTTTTATTTATTCTAAATACATTAACACTTGTTTATTTTTATAATAAACAGGCAAATACTTCTGTATTAAATGAAGTAAATGTTAAAAAAATAGAAAAAAATCTTCCAAAACCGCCAAGCGTTCCACAGCTTCCTGAAAAATGAAAAGATTAATTCTTTTTTTTCTACCTCTTTGGCTTTTAGCCGATGCACATATTTTTGTAATGCATAGAGTCAATGATTTTAGATATCCTACAACAAATATAAGCTCAAAACTTTTACAAAAAGATATTAAATATCTACTAAAAAACAATTATAAAATTGTAACTCTTTCAACTCTTGTAAAAAGAATAAAACACAAACAAAATATTGATAAATATGTGGTTTTTACTATTGATGATTCGTTCAAAAGTTTTTATAAAAACGGACTTCCTATATTTAAAAAATATAAAATTCCTTTTACTCTTTTTGTTTATACTCAGGCCACTACTGAAAGATATGGAGATTATATGAGCTGGGGAGAGGTTAAAGAATGTAAAAAATACGGAGAACTTGGAGTACACAGCTGGGCTCACCCTCATTTGGCAATGCTTAGTAATAAAGCAATAATCAAAGATACAACAAAAGCCATTGATGCCTTTAAAAAATATCTTGGTTTCGTACCTGATATGTATGCCTATCCTTACGGGGAATATAATGAAAGGGTAAAAAGTATTATAAACAAATTTTTCCCTATAATCTGCAATCAAAATGAAGGAAGTGTAACTTTAAACACCCCACTTAACGATATAGACAGAATCGCAATTACAGGAGATGTAAATATTGCAAAAAAGCTTAAAATCAGTCATCTTAATGTCAAAAATTTAAAAATTATAAAAGATAAAAACACTATTAAAGAAATAAACGGATATATAAATAAACCAGAAGTTGAAATTTATATAACCAAAATGGGATGGAGATGGGTTAAAGTAAAAAAAGGATATTTTAGTTTTAAACCAGATTTTACTTTAAAAAAATATAGAAACAGAATAATCATAAGATATAATAACAAAATAGATACGAAATTAATTTTAAAGGAGATATAATGAATGAAGTATTTGATTTTGCAAAAGAACATATGACAAAAAGCATTGAATCGCTAAAAAAAGATTTAAATACACTAAGAACAGGTAAAGTTTCTATTCACGTTTTAGACGGAGTAAAAGTTGAATATTATGGAGCACCGACTCCACTTAATCAGGTTGCAAATGTTACGGCTACAGATGCAACAACAATAGTAGTTAATCCGTGGGATAAATCTGTTATGAAAGATATAGAAAGAGCTATTCAAGAAGCAAATATAGGTGTAAATCCAAACAGTGATGGAGAAAGTATAAAATTATATTTTCCTCCAATGACAGAAGAAGAGAGAAAAAAACAAGCAAAAAAAGCAAAAGAATTTGCAGAAAAAGCAAAAATCGCCATAAGAAACATAAGAAGAGAAGCAAATGATGAAATCAAATCAATGCTTAAAGAAAAGCTTATTACAGAAGATGAAGAAAGAAGCGGACTTGAAGAAGTTCAAAAAATCACTGATGATTTTGTAAAAAAAACAGATGAAATAGTAAACAAAAAAATTGATGATGTAATGAAAGTTTAATAATGAATGTAAAAGAAATTTATGAAAAACACGGAGCTCTTTTAAAAGGGCATTTTCTTTTAAGCAGCGGCAAACATAGTGAATATTATCTTCAAAGTGCAAGGGTTTTAGAACATCCAGAAGTTGCAGAAGTTTTATCAAAAGAACTTGCAAAAGAGATTATAAAAGCCAAAATTAAAGTAGACACAGTATGCTCTCCTGCTATAGGGGGACTCTTAGCCGGATATGAATTAGCAAGAGCCCTTGGAGTTAGATTTATTTTTACAGAAAGAGTAAATGGTGAAATGACTTTAAGAAGAGGTTTTGAAGTTAGAAAAGGTGAAAAAGTCTTAATTTGTGAAGATATTATTACAACCGGCGGAAGCGCTATGGAAGCTGCAAGAGAAATAGAAAAAAAAGGCGGTGAAATAGTGGCGTTTGGGGCTATTGCTAATAGAGGCGTTTGCAAAAGAGTAAACGGTAAAACTGAAAGAAAACCAGAATGCAAACTCCCAAGCGATAAACCATTTTTTGCATTAGCAGATTTTAATTTTGAAGTATATGAACCGCAAAACTGCCCTATGTGTAAAAATGGCAGCAAACCAATTAAACCGGGAAGCAGAGGGAATTGATGCTTTGCCCTCTTTGTAATCCTATAAACGAAGATATTATTTATAAAAATGACTTTTTTAGAGTCATTTTAGTTGATGAAATTCCAGGATACATAAGAGTTATTACTAATAAACATTTAAAAGAGTTTAGTGAATTAAATGATGAAGAAGCTGTCAAATTAACACTTGCTATTAAAAAAATAGAAAAAAAGATGATTAAATTTTTAAATCCGGATAAAATAAACATAGCAAACCTAGGAAATATGGTCCCGCACCTTCATATCCATATAATTCCAAGATATAAAAACGACCCCTGGTGGCCCGGGGCTACATTTTGTGAGAAACAAAAAGAATTTAATTACCCTCCTTTAAACAAAAAAAAATATAAAGAAGCAATTAAAAGTTGTTTCTAGCCCTCCTTCTTTTTTATTTTCTTTTTTTTGCTTTAATAGGTGATTATGTAATTTTTATGCCAAAACTTTTTTCACACTATTTTACCCCTACTCAAATTGGTATTTTATTTGCAATGATGCCTATTGCCAGATTTTTGACACCTTTTATATTCTTAAAAAAATCACTCACTAAAAAAGATTATCTTTTAAGTGTTTTTGTAGCCTTTTTAGCCTCACTTTTAATTTTAAGTAAAAATTTTTATTTGATTTTATTCTCATTTTTCTTAATCGGAGCTTCTTTTGCCGTGCTTTTTCCATATATTGAAGCAATAGCTATTGAAAAACTCTCCACCAAATATGGCAAAGCGAGAGTAATGGGGTCACTTGGCTTTATGCTTTATGGAATAATATTTTCTTACATCAAAATAAACCATTTAATAAGTTTTATAGTTTTAATGTTTTTAACTGCTATTAGTGCTTTTTATTTTAAAGAAAATAAAACAATCAATAAAGTTACTTCAAAAATAAATTTTACTAAAAATTATAAATTTTGGCTTGGACTTATCTTTATGCAGATAAGTTTTGGAGGATTTTATAATTTTTTTACTATTTATTTAATTAAACACGGTATCAATAAAGAATATGTAGGTTGGCTTTGGGGAATAGGAGTTATGTCTGAAATAATAGTCTTTTTAATAGGTCATAAATTTTTACATAAATTAAATCCTCTTAAATGGATTAAAATTTCTATTTTTTTAACATCAATAAGATGGCTAATGCTATTTTTATTTGCAAATTCATTATCTTTAATAGCAGCTTCTCAACTACTTCACGCTTTTTCATTTGCTATTTTTCATACATCAGCCCTTCTTTACATCAATAAAACTTACAATAATAAAACCTTGGCACAACAATTTTACGCCGGAATAGCTTATGGTCTAGCTGCATTTTTAGGAAGTATAATATCAGGATTTTTATACGGGGAATATCTATTCTTATATGAATCTTTAATAGCACTCGTTGGATTTTTGATTATGTTATAATTAAACTTAGATTAATAAAGGGGAATTATTGTTACCAAAAAAAATAAATCAAAGAAAAACAAAACTTAATTTTGAAAATACATTAATCGTAGGTCCTAAAAGAGTCGGAAAAACATTTTTGGTATTTGATTTTTTAAAAACATTCAAAGGAAAATATAAATATATCGATTTTTCTTCATATAAAGAAAAAGATTTTAATTTTGAAGGCGTTGATTTAGTAATTTATGATAATTATGATTTTTCCCATCCTTTACCTAATATAACAACTTTTGTAATAAGCGAGCAAAACATAAACCTTGAAGGATTTAGAAAAATAGAGCTAAAAGGGCTTGATTTTGAAGAATTCTTTGCATTTGAAAATATTCAAAGCATAAATCACTGCTTTGATAGATTTCTAAGACTTGGTAATTTTCCCAGAATTTTTAATGAAGAGTATTTTAAAGACGAATATCTAAAAGAAACTTTTGAACTTTTACCTTACAATAAAGAAATTTTATCTTTCTTTTTTAAACACACAGGAGAAAAATTCACCCTTTATCAGATATACCAAATTCTAAAAAAAAGAATGAAAATAAGCAAAGACAGCTTTTATAAAAGTACAAATGAACTGATTAAAAACAGAGTTATTTATGAAGTAAATAAATTTGATTCACCAAAATCACCAAAAAAATTTTTTTCTTATAATTTTGCTTTTAGAAATATAATGACAAACAGAAAAAATATTTTATATAAATTTGAAAACATTATATTTTTAGAACTAAATGAAAAAGAGATTTTTTATAAAGGCACTTTAAGTTTTTATATTCCAAAAAAAGAACTTGGAATTTTGGTTTTACCTTTTGCAAATGAAGAGACGGCAAAAGAAAAACTAAAAAGAGTAACTGATGTAAAGAAAGTTGAAATTATTACGATATCTAATGAGTTTGAAATAAAAAACAAAAATTTTGAAGTGGAGGTAATACCGTTTTGGCGATGGAGATTTGCGGAATAGACGAGGCAGGAAGAGGACCAATAGCAGGACCTATGGTTTATGCAGGAGTTATTTTCAAAAACAAAGATAAATGGATAGATAAATTAAATGATTCAAAAAAACTCACTCCAAAGAAAAGAGAAGAACTTTTTGATATTATAAAAGAAAATTCTATTTATCATATTGTTTTTAAATCAAATAATGAAATTGATGAAAAAGGACTTTCCAAATGTATCAAAGAATCTTTAATCGAAATAAAAACACAAATAAAAACCAAAAAATATATTTTTGACGGAAATTCAAAATTTGGGGTTGAAGGGATTGAAACAATTATAAAAGGTGACAGTAAAATAAAAGAGATAAGTGCGGCAAGTATTTTAGCAAAAGTTTCTAGAGATAGATTTATGGTAGAAATATCAAAAAAATATCCTGAGTATAATTTTGCTAAACACAAGGGATATATCACAAAAGAGCATATTGAACTCATAAAAAAATATGGTTTTTGTGATATTCACAGAAAAAGTTACAAATTAAAAGCACTTCAAAAAATTTTATTTTAGGAAAATAAATGAAAAGATTTTTAAGTATAATTTTAGCTATTAATTTATATGCAGCCTTTCCCGATTATTATTATAAAATAAAAAATATTCAAAAACAAAAACAGGCGTTTATAAATATAATGCTTCCTTTAATAGAAAATGAAAATCAAAAAATTATAACTTTAAGAGAAAAAATTATAAATATTTTTAATGATCCAAACCTACTTTTAAATGCAAAAGAACTTGCATTCTTGGCAAAAATAGCAAAAAATTATAAAATAAAAAATATTTTAAATAAAAAAGAATATTTAATAAAAATAGATGAAATTCCACCTTCCCTAGCTCTGGCCCAAGCGGCAATTGAAAGCGGATGGGGAAAAAGCAG
>JALUWM010000056.1 GCA_027019465.1 Campylobacterales bacterium | reverse complement strand
TTAATAAGGTTATTTTAATAATATTTATGTATAATTATATGAATACAAACGAAAAGGAGAAAATATGGCAAAAACAAAAATTGCAATTAACGGACTTGGCAGAATCGGAAAAATGGTTCTTTGGCATTATATTACCAATAAACCTGAAAATGTAGAAATAGTCGCAGCAAACGGAGGGCATGGGAGTGCAGAAGATTTGGCTTATATGCTTAAATATGACAGTGTTCACGGAAAATTCCCAGCTGAAATTTCTTATACAGATGACACATTAAAAGTTGGTGACACAGAAATAAAACTTGTCAGTGGCAGAGACCCTGAGACTTTACCTTGGGCTGAGCTTGGAGTTGATATCGTTTTAGAATGCACAGGACATTTTACAAAAAGAGATGATGCTGCAAAACACTTAAAAGCCGGTGCAAAAAAAGTTTTAATCTCAGCTCCAAGCAAAGATGCAGAACTGACAGTAGTTTTAGGAGTAAATCAAGATTGGTTTGACCCGGCTAAACACGATGTAATTTCAAATGCTTCTTGTACAACAAACTCACTAGCCCCTGCTATCAAAGTTTTGAATGATGCATTTGGAATTGACAGCGCACTTGTGACAACGGTTCACGCTTACACATCTTCACAAGCTATCGTTGATAGAAAAGCGCCTGGTAAACATAGAAGAGGAAGAGCTGCAGCTGCAAACATTATCCCAACAACAACCGGAGCTGCAATAGCTACAACAAAAGTTATTCCAGAACTTGTTGGAAAAATGAATGCAAGGGCACTAAGAGTTCCTGTAACAGATGGGGCAATTACAGATATTTCTGCAACACTGAAAAGAAATGTTACGGAAGAAGAAGTAAATAAAGCTTTTGAAGATGCAATGAATGGTGAATTAAAAGGTATTTTAGAAATAACACATGATGAAGTAGTTTCTAAAGATATTATAAACAATCCTCATTCAAGTATAATTGACGGACTTTCAACAATGGTGGTTGAAGGAAACAAAGTTAAAGTTTATGCCTGGTATGATAATGAATTCGGATATTCAGGAAGACTTTTAGAAGTAGCTGATTTTATAGCTTCAAAATTCTAAGGGATTTCTCCCTTTTAATTAAAAATTCAACACTTATAACTCAAAATTAAAATATTAACTTTTAGCCAGCTTACTTACATAAGCATTTGAAACCCCTAAAAATCTTGCCATTTCACTATATTTATATCCATTTGCTCTTGCCGCTTTTATAGCCTCTTTTTTATCTTCATATTCATTAAAAAAATCAGCAAGTTTTTTTCTTACAACTTTAAGTTCTCCATCTACTTTAATAATTTTAGGCTCTTTATAAATTTCATCAATAATATGCTTATCAAGAGGTTTATTCAGCCACTTAATATATTCATCAAGAGGTTTTGTCAAAATTTTACTCTCTCTTATAATTTCGTTAAATTTTGTAGTTTTTAGTCTAAGTGATAATGATTGATATTCCCACTCTTTTATGTCTTCTACCAATCCAAGAGAAAGGGCATTTCTTTCTATATATTTCACAACATTCCAAAAATGTTCTTCATCAAAAAGCATATAACTATCAAATCTACCTTTCCACAAATGTCCTATTCTTTTACTTTTAAAGTTATACCAAGCGGCATATGCAGAATTTAAAAGTCTCATAGCTTCACTTAAATTATTTTTATTCGTCTGGATTAAGCAATGATAATGTGTAGGTAAAATAGTAAAAGCGTGAATGGTTACATTATAATCATATGTTATTTTTAAAAGTAATTCCAAAAATTTATGATAATCCTCTTTTTCAATAAAAACTTCACTTTTATTTACACCTCTATTTACAATATGGTAAATCCCAGCTTCATTAACTCTAAGCTTTCTAGCCATTGATTCCCTTTTTTTAATAATTTTACATAAATTTTACATAAAATTCAACTATTACATCTGATACTAAAAATTTAATTTTATTTTAATAAAAAGGGAAAAATTCCTTATTCTTAATTAACAGATTCAACCCTTACTATTTTATATCCATTTTTAATTATTCGTACTTTTTCACCTGGTTCAATATTAATACCTTTGACAATCACAACTATATTTTTACCATTATTAAGTTTTATAAAAAGTTCTTCTCCATTAGCCTTATCAGCTTCATATCCTGCTAACGCACCTGTTAAACCTCCTATAAGAGTCGATAAAACATTTCCTTTTCCATTTCCAACCATACTTCCAAGAACAGTTCCACTCATAGCTCCAATCATTGTACCGCTTCCATCATCTTTAATAACTACTTTTTTGACATCCTGAACCGTTCCTGTTTGATATGTTAAAACTTCATCAGTATTATTAAGACTCACCTCATTTGAATTATATAATTGAGAACATCCGCTTAAAATAAAAGCTAAACTAATTAGAAATATTTTACTTTTCATTTTACATCCTTTGCTATAATTTTTGTGAATTTTTCCAAAATTTCATTAATACATTTATAATTTTCTCCACATTTTTTAGATAAAAAAACTTTTTTAAATAAAACATTTTTATTTTTTATAAAAAATCTTGC
>JALUWM010000055.1 GCA_027019465.1 Campylobacterales bacterium | reverse complement strand
GTGCAACGGCGGGACACCTTGAAATTGCTCCTTTTACCACAATTGCAGCCAGAGGCGGGGTTACAAAATCTGTTAAAACTTCTGGAGTTTACAGCGGATTTCCTCTAATGCCTCATAAATCTTGGCTTAAACTTCAAGGCCTTTTAAGTAGATTTCTTAAAAAATCTTGATATATATCAATTTTTCTTTTTTTTATTTTGATAAAATATATAAAAATTAAGGAGAATTGATGATATATCTTGATAACAACTCCACAACTCCTATGGATACTAAAGTCAAAGAAATATATTGCGAAGCAAGTGAATATTTTGGAAATATAAATGTAATATATGATTTAGGAATGGAAGCTAGAAAAAAATTAAATGAGGCATATGATATTATTTATCCGGGAATCGGAGCAAGTGATGAAGATGATATTATTATAAGCTCATCCACTACAGAAGGAAACAATACCGTAATAAAAACATTTTTAAATGAATTTATTAAAGGAAACGGAAAAAAGCATATTATAACAACCATTGCCGAACACTCTTCTATAAAAGCTGTCTGCGCATATGCAAAAACATTTGGTATGGAAGTTACATATCTTAGGACTGATGAAAACGGCAGGGTTAATCCAAAAGATATAGAAAATGCAATAAGGGAAGATACTGCACTTATTAGTGTTTTGTTTGCAAGTAATGAATCAGGTGCAATTCAGCCAATTCGTGAGATAGGAGAAATTGCAAGAAAATATAATATCCCTTTTCATTGTGACGGGGCTCAGGCTATAGGAAAAGTAAGAGTAAATGTAAGGGAGCTTGGGGTTGATTATTTTACATTTTCCGCTCATAAATTTCACGGACCTAAAGGAATAGGGGGACTTTATGTAAAAAAAGGCGCTCCTTTTATAAACTTAATTCACGGCGGAAACCAAATGGGCGGTAAAAGAGGCGGAAGTGTGTATTTAAACGGAATAATCGCAATGAGTGAGGCTATGAAAATGGCTAATGAAAATTTAGAATATATGAACACTGAAATAATTAGACTTAGAGATAAACTCGAAAATGCAATTTTAAAAATACCGGATACAAAAAGCTATGTGGATAAAAAATATAGACTTCCAAATTCATTGATTGCATCATTTAGAGGAATAGAAGGTGAAGCAATGCTTTGGGATTTGAATATGCATAAAATTTATGCCGCAACCGGAAGCAGTTGTTCTAGCGAAAGACTTGAAGGAAGTGAAGTATTGGAAGCTTTAGGGGAAGACCCTGAAATTGCACATACAGGGATAATTTTTTCACTTAGTAGATTTACAACGGAAAAAGAGATTGATTATGTTATTGAAGTTTTACCAAAAATTGTTAATAGACTAAGAAGCATATCAATGACATATGCTAAGGTTGAGCCGGAGTGATTAGTAGATGGGTTGATGTGTAGATGAGTATATGAGAAGGTGATTAAAAATTTTTACCCATTTACTCATTAACCCATCTTCTCATTAACTATAAAAAATATAAGGAGCAATAATGGGAAGAAGCGATTTAATAACGGGAAATGTCTGGGAGCAGTATTCAAACAAAGTAATTGAAAGAATGAATAATCCAAAATTTCTTGGGGAATTCAGTGAAGAAGATGCTAAAAAAAGAGGGGTAAAACTTGTAGTTGCCGATTTTGGAAGTGAAGCGTGCGGAGATTCTGTAAGGCTTTATTGGCTAGTAGACCCTAAAACAAATAAAATTATAGATGCAAGATTTAAATCTTTTGGGTGCGGGACTGCAATAGCAAGTTCAGATATGATGACAGAGCTAACTATTGGAAAAACGGTAGATGAAGCTACGAAAATAACAAATTTAGATGTTGAAAAAGCCCTTAGAGATGAGCCTGATAAACCTGCTTTTCCACCGCAAAAAATGCATTGCAGTGTTATGGCTTATGATGTTATACTTGAAGCTGCGGCAAAATATGAAGGAAAAGATGTAAATGAACTTAGAAATGAAGAGATAGTTTGTGAATGTGCAAGGGTAACAAGGGGTGAGATTGAACAAATCGTAAGAGAGCATAATGTAAAAACAGTTGAGGAACTTCAAAAATATACAGATGCCGGAACATACTGTAAAAGCTGTGTAGCACCCGGAGGACACGAAGAGAGGGATGTTTATCTTGTAGATATTATTGCATATGTTCAGGAAAAAATGCAAAAAGAGAAATTAAATGAAGGTTCTAAAGAAGAAGATTTTGAAAAAATGAGCTTTATCAAAAAAATAAAAGCCATTGAAGAATTTTTAGAAACTAGAATTAAACCTATGCTTGCAATGGACGGAGGAAGTTTAGAACTTATAGACATAAAAGAAAATGGAAATATAAATATTTATGTCAAATATTTAGGGGCTTGTTCTGCTTGTGCTAGTTCTATGGTTACACTTTATGCAATAGAAGATGAACTCAAAAAACATTTTAATACGGATAAAATTAAACTTCATCAGGTTTAACTTCTTCTTTTTTTGATATAATACTTTTATGTAAATTCAAAGGGGGACTGTTAGAAATTCCGTGTCAGTTCAGATAAAATAAAAAAATAGAATGAAAGGACTGACATGGAAAGATTTAATTTTGAAAAAGCAGTAAAAGAA
>JALUWM010000054.1 GCA_027019465.1 Campylobacterales bacterium | reverse complement strand
TTTTCCTTCCACTCTTTTATAAAATCATTTACATCATATTTTGTTGTTTTAATCAAAGATGCAATCCCAACAGCATTTAAAAAATTTTTAGCATCATCAAAATCATCATTTACTAAAAGATAATCATATTCAGGTATTTTTTTCATCTCATGCATTGCATTTATAAGTCTAACTTCTAAGCTTTCTTCTGTTTCAGTTCCTCTTTTTCTAAGCCTCTGAAATAAAATATGTTTATTTTTTGTGGTAACAAATACACTTGTGACAATGTCCGGATACTCTTTTCTTACCGCCTCATGTCCTTGAACATCAATATCTAAAAATACAATTTGACCTTTTTTTAAAGCTTCGTTTATCTGCTTTTTACTAGTCCCATAAAAATTCCCGTGAACTTCAGCCCATTCAAGAAAATAACCATCTTCAATATCTTTTAAAAACTCTTCTTTATTTATAAAAAAATAATCAACCCCGTTTACTTCATCTTCTCTTTTAGCTCTTGTGGTAGTTGAAATGCTAAAATAAGCTTTTTCTCCTAGCTCCTCGCAAACACTTCTAGCGAGACTTGTTTTTCCGCTTCCGCTGGGACCTGATACAACTAAAATACTTCCTTTCATATTAACCTCCAAAATCTATCGTAATGGTAACTTTTGCTTTTGATTTTTTAAGCTCTTCCCAATTTATATTTAAAACATTTCCAAGTGTTTTTTGCATCACTTCATCTTTGTTTTCAACTTCTTTTTGTGCAATTTCATTTTTTTCTTCTATTTTTTTCTCTTTATTTTCTGCTTCTTTTTCAAGTTCCTCACCAATATCTTCACCTATAGCCTCGGCAACTTCTTTTTCATTTATATTTTCAAGCTCATCAAAATCAAATTCATCTTCACTATTGTGAATCTCTTCATTTTCCTTTTCCAATTCTTCCTCAAAAGACTCTTTTATTTCTTCATTTTCATCATTATATTCTTCAATGGGCTCTTCAAGTTCTAAAGCCTCCTCTTTCTGAGGCTCAAAATCTTCATCTAAGATATTTTCTTCCAGCTCATTATCTTCTTCAATAGGCTCTTCCAATTCCAACTCTTCTTTTTTTTCAGATACTTCCGGCTCTTCTTCAAATTCATCCAAATCAAAATCATCTTCATGTAACTCTTCTGATTCTTCTAAATCTTCCATTGCAATATCATCATCAATATCTTCATCTACATCTTCTTTTTGAGCTATTTCATCATTTAAATGTTCTTCTTCAAGTTCATCAGTTTCTAGAAAATCATCAAGATCGTCACTTTTTTCATCTAAATCTTCATCACTTATTAAAAAATCATCTTCATCTTCTTTTTCATCAACTTCTTTTTCAAGTTCATCATCATCTATTAAAAAATCTTCATGTTCATCTTCATTAGTTTCATCTAAATCAAAATCATCAAAACTCTCCAAATCAAATTCATCATCTTTTTTCTCTTCTTTTTCATTAAATAAATTATCAAGCATTTCAATTAAATCCGTAGGCAAAAACGGTTTATAAATAAAATTATCAAATCCCGGAATTTTTTCATCTTTTTTATTTAAAATAAGAATAAATTTTGCCTTTTTAAAAGAATTTTTTAAATTTTTCAAAAGCTCATCGCTAAAAAGTTCTTTATCAATAAAAACAGCTTCATAATCATTATCAGGAATAGAATCCTTATTACCAATAAATATTTCATCACCTCTTTTTTCACTACTTAGAGAAAAAAGCTTCTGTATAGTGGTATTTTCGCTTAATAATAGTATTTTCATAGCAAAACCCTCATTTTTTATTATAATTATATTAAAAAAAGAAAGTTTTAAAAAATGAAATTTTTAACAATTGTATTTTTCTGTGTCTTTTTATTCTCAAAAGAGGTCTATTTTTTACCAAAAGATGGATACAAAGCCCAAAAAAAAATTTGCTATCTTTTTACTCACGCACATAAATCAATAAAAATAGCAATGTATGCTTTTACAAATAAAAAAATAGCTAAAGCCCTGAAAATAGCTTCAAAACACCATATTAAAATAGATTTAATAGCAGATAAAGAAGAAGCTGATTATAAAAGAAGTGTTATTAAAAATTTAGCAACTATAAAAAATATAAATATTTTTTTACTTCATGGAAAGCCATATAAAAATGAAGGATTTGGAAAACTTCATGCAAAAATTGCAATAATAGATGATAAATATTTATTAACAGGCTCGGCAAACTATACATACAGTGCATTTTTTAAAAATTATGAATATATTATTATTCACGAAAATAAAGATTTAATTAAAAAATTTAATAATTTCTTTTACGAACTAAAACAAAAAGCCACTCCTTACCGCCTCAGCTCAAAATAGAAAACATTACATTAAAAACATTTATCATCTCTTTTTGAAAAATATGCATAATACTCCCTAAAATTGCTATTAAAACCATAAAAGCTATAGCTATCTTTATAGGAAATCCCACTACAAGAAGGTTAAACTGAGGCATAGTTTTCATAATCATAGCAAAAATAATATCACTAAAAAGTGACACAGCCAAAACAGGAAAAGCCAAAGAAAATCCAAGAACAAAATATTTATACATATAATCTACAAAAAACTGATAAAAAGCATGAACATCAAAAACAGCCCCAAGAGGCAAAGAGTGTAAACT
>JALUWM010000053.1 GCA_027019465.1 Campylobacterales bacterium | reverse complement strand
ATGCTGCGCATTGAAGAAAATAACGATTTAATGGCAGCTCTCGGTCTTTAAGAATCCAAAACCCCAACGAAACTTAATTAAGTTTCACTCCAAAACACTCAAATAAGCCACTTTTCTTAAAGATTTAATAATTAAAGTTCCTTTGTTTAAAATATTTACTAAGAGATAATTGGGAATTTTCTACCATATCAACCTAATATTTTAAATCATGTGGTACTTTTGCCCTATTTATTGATTTGAAATAAAAATAAACTATGTTATAATTTTCTCTGTTAAGCTGTAAGCTTAGGAAAACTCTAAAAAAGCATATTTTTAATATAAAAAACATCTCAATTTGAATGAAAAATCCAAGTTGTGAAAGACTTATGAAATATTTGAATTTAATTATTTTTTCATATTCTTCAAAACCCTTATTAAATGGCAAACAAGACTTTTCCAGAGTTTACAGTAAATCAGTTAACAATTAAAGGTAGGATAAAAGATGAAAAAAAAATTGTTAGTTGCATTACCATTAATAGGTGCTGCAATGTTTAGTGGGTGTGCTACTCTTTATGGAGGTGGCGGACAACAAAAGATATCTATAAATAGTGATTTAACTCAACGGTCGAGAGCAGAAGTAAGTTATGCAGATGGTTCTTCTCCTCAATATCTTGTTATACCGGGAACAGTTACGGTAAATAGATCACATAAAAATATTATCATAAAAAGCATGAAGGATACTTTCCAACCAAAAACAGTTAAAAGTCATATAAATGGTTGGTTCCTTGCAAATATTTTAGGTGGTACTTTTAGTCCTTTATCTAGTACGACGGATGCTGCTACAGGTGCTATGTGGAAATATAATAATAATGTTACGGTTCACCAAACATTTAATAAAAAATAATTCCTTTTAAAAATAATGATTAAAAAGGTTGTTTTTTTTTCTTTATTCCAGTTTTATTATATTCTTCACAAACAGATATAATAAAACTAGCATTACAAAAAAAACTTTATAAAAAAATTGTCTGGAAAGCATTATTACAATATGATAATGGTTTTGAAGTAACTGATAAAAAATTTTTAATAGGCCAAAAGCCATCTCTAAAAAATGAGCTTATATCTACTATAAAAGCTTTTTATGTTCCACCAAGTCATTATAAGAATACTAGTAACGATGCTCAATGTAGATTTCCTGCTAGGAAGCTATTTCTAGTTCATGAACTTCATTTACCTAAAGATGAATTTCCAAAAGTAAACTGCAGAGGTTTAAAAATATATAAAGAAAAAGCTCCTGCTAATAAAATTTCTTTAGTTTATGTTTCTGTAAACGTAGCAAATCCATCAACTATGATGGGACATGTTTTTTTAAAATTTAGTGGTTTAAATTATGAAGATAAAGAAGTAAGTCATGCTATTTCATTTTCCACAACTATAGAAAACTATGATCCTCTCTATTTAATTTACCAAAATATAATTCCAGGAATGAAAGGCCTTTTTTCTCTACAACCCTACAAAACTGTTAAAAATTATTATACAAGAAACGAGAATAGAAACCTTTGGGTATATCAGTTGTCTTTAAATAACTATAGAAAACAGCTTATTTATTATCATGCCTGGGAATTAAAAGGTATTAAAATGAAATATTATTTTACTAGTTATAATTGCTCAACTGTTATGCACGATATGCTTTCGCTTGCTAGACCAAAGATATATAATGATCAGATGATGTGGATTACGCCTCTAAGCACTGTCAAATCTTTATATAAATATAACTTAATAAAAAAGGCTCAACTTTATCCTAATAAAGATTGGTTTATGAGAATGGAAAAAGATACGCATTTAAATATAAATAAAACATATCGATTAAAAAATAAAATCATAAATATATCAAAATATAAGTCTCCGAACAAAATACCATACCAGAGACAATTAAGTGTAGGTTATATAAATCTAAATCAAGATAAATATCTTAAGTTATCTTTTTTGCCAGCTTCGCACTTGCTTAATGATTATAATCGTGAATATTTTGGAGAGAGTGAATTAAAAATAGCTTATTTATCAATTTTAGTTAATGATAAAAATATAGAATTAAATAATTTTACACTATATGGAATGAAATCATATATACCATATAGTAGTCTAACACATGATTTATCCTATCAATTTGAGTTAGCAGTAAAAAAAGAGTATGCTCAAAATAAAAAATATACAAATACATTAACAATTGATGGGGGTGTAGGAACAGATATTTTAGTTGCTCGTGATATAAATATATTTGCCTTACTCAATGGCGGTGTAGGATATGATAAATATGATAATATACATTTGTTATTTAATCCGCGAATTGGCATGATGATTTATGAAGTCTTTAATATGAAAAGCCTATTCTACTATCAGCAATATTTTATAAACAAAAAGCATGTCTACAACAAATATGTATTTGAACATAATATGTTTATAAACAAACATTTCACGCTTTATTTTAAGTTAGAAAAAATAGAAAAGCATAATAGTTTTTTAAATTATGAATTTGGACTAAAATATCTTTTTTAGATTATATTCTCCTAATAATAAATTCGTTAAGTAAGCAAGCTACATTTTAAAAAGATGTACAACTTTTCTGTAAAATTCTGCATATTCTGCGAAGCCTTACACACTTCAATTTATTAGCCTTATTAAAAAAGCAT
>JALUWM010000052.1 GCA_027019465.1 Campylobacterales bacterium | reverse complement strand
TTGCATCTGCTGGCATATCAGCACCTATCCAAATGGAGCTACCTTCAGCACTTTTTCCTCTTCCTTGCATTTCTTTGCCGCTGTAAGGAGATGTTTTAGTATATGCAAATGAAGCAAATGCTATTGTGTTAGCTAGAAAATTATTCATTCCATTACCAATTCCGTTTGCTTTTAAAAGCCCGTTAAATCCGTAATAAGTACCAAGGTTTGTAAGCTTATTTTTAGTGTTATATCCTATTACATTAGAAGCCCATATATTTTCTGTCCATACGGAATATTGACCGTCATCATAAGGAACGAATATAAATCCGCCAAAATCCATAAAATGTTTATTTCCTTTTGAATAAGGATATGGAGAAAATTCACCTGTATTTGGAGAAAGACCTCTACCAGCACAAAATTTAAGCCATGTTCCCCAATCGCTGAATTTATCAGATAATTTTGCAAATTCGCCGTTAAATATAGAAAAACTAAATCCGTCAAATTCCATATTTACAAGGTGGGCTATAGGACTGTTTGGAGCGTCTCCATCTCTTAAATTTGCAGGGAAACCTTCGTCAGCAGGTCTTCTACCTGCACTAAACATCATATTGTTATTATCCATAAAATAAGCAAAAAAAGCTTCTTTTACTCTTAAATTAAGATCATCCGGTGTTTCGTTTGCAACCCAGTTTGAATTATTGTATTGTTGACTCATTGCATTACTGTCTCCATCCATACCGAAAATTGAATTTGCTTCGATAGTTAATCTTGCAAGCAGATTTGGAGCTGGTTTATTAAATGCTTTTAGAATTACTCTGTTTGAAAATACATTATTTGTTTTGTGTTTACCGTTTGTTAATTTATAATCTATATAATCAAAAGCCGTTCTGATATCATAGCTCCAATACAAATGGTTATTTGCTGCGATTGGATTTACTTTTTTCATATTTGAAAGGGCTATATGTCGATTTAGATTTACTTTTTGTTGAAGTTTTGTGAGTTGGGCTTTTAGAGTGTTTATTTCTTTTTGGACATCGTTGTTATTATTTGCTGCAAAAAGTGAGGCTACTACCATACTAGAAAGCAAAAGCTTCTTCATATTATACTCCTTAAAATTTATGAATTGTTAAAGAAGAAAAGAAGTGGTATTAACCACAACTTGCAGGAATTTTACCGTTAAGAATACCTATTAAAAAATCTTCTAAATCTTTTAATTTGTGTCTTCTTGCTATTTGTTCAACACCTTTTGCTACTTTTTTGTATCCTGCTTTGTTTAATTTTTCAATTAAAGGTTTTGCATTATCTTTAAATAAAGGTTTTAATTGACTAGGCAGTTGAATTCCTAAGTTTTGTAAAATTACAGTTGATCTTACATGTGAAGTTCTGTAAATATATCTGCTGTAATATTTGAATCCTTTGTTATAGCTTGCAAAAGCTGCCGTTGCACCGATTGATGCTACTAGAGCACCTGCAACTAATAATCTTGAAAGTTTCATAATTGTCTCCTTTTTGTGTCTTTTCGTTTCAAAAAACTATTGTAACACTTTTTGCTTAAAGTTTTCTTAAACTTAAGATATAATTAATCCTATTAAGACAATGATATACAATATAAGAAAAATTTATAATTAAAATTTGATATAATTTTAATAAAAAGGGATTTAATGAAAGAAGAAAAAGCGTATATATTACTGGCAAAACAAGAAGATATATCAAATAGAGCCGCAAAAGAGCTGATTGATAGGGGAATTGTTTATGCAAGAGAAAAAAAAATAAAAATAGCAAGAGGGCTTTTACCTATAAATATTAAATTCAAAATAGAAAAAATGCCTGAAGCTAAAAAAATTTTTGAAGATGAAAATATTTTAGTTATTGATAAACCGCCTTATATTACAAGCGAAGAAATTTCAAAAAAGTTTAAATACCCGCTTTTACACAGACTCGATAAAGAAACAAGCGGTATTTTACTTTTGGTTAAAAATAATGATTTTAGAAAAAAAGCTATTAATGAATTTAAAAACCAAAATGTATATAAAGAATATATTGCGTGGGTTAGCGGGATTATTTCCGAAAAAGAAATTATTGATTTTCCAGTAAAAACAATCAAAACAAAATCTGGAGCCTTTACAAAAGTAAGTGCTGAGGGAGAAGAAGCAATAACAGAAATTGAACCGATATTGGCTTTTAGAAGTAAATCAAAAATAAAAGCAATCATTCATACAGGCAAAACACACCAAATAAGAGCACATCTAAAAGCAATTGAGCATCCTATTATAGGAGATGAAAAATATGGCGGAGAGGCTTATAAAAGAGTTATGCTTCATCATCATAAATTTAAAATCTTTGATTATGAGTTTATTTCACCTGAACCAAGAGATTTTAAAATGCAAGAGGAGAGTGATAATAAAAGGAAGAGAAAGTGACTTTTGAATATGATGAAAATAAGAGTAAAATTAATAAACAAAAGCACGGAATTGATTTTGAAGAAGCAAAAAAGTTGTTTAAAGATGAAAAAGCAATTATAATTCCGGCAAAAATAGTTGATAATGAAAAAAGATTTGCTTTAATTTCAAAAAATTTAGATAAATGTTATGTTATGATTTTTACTTTAAGAAAAGAAAATGTTAGAATAATAAGTGTGAGAAGATGTAGAAAAAAAGAGGAGCAAAATTATGAAAATTACAGCAAAAGAGTTTGATGAGAAA
>JALUWM010000051.1 GCA_027019465.1 Campylobacterales bacterium | reverse complement strand
ATATTGACGGGACAATTCAAAAAGAATCCATTAATTCAGCCGCAGGGGCTGCTTCTGGTAATGGTTTGGAATTAGATGAATTAATAAGTTTAATAAAAGACAGCGGTTATATCCCTGTTGAGAGGGACAGCCTTTATAATGAATTAAAGGTATTTTGAAATTTTTTCAAGTAAATTAACCGGATTTACCGGTTTTTGAATAAAATCAGTAGCCCCCCAAGAGAGAGTCTCGTTTTTTTGTGTTTCATCTGTTGAGAGAACAATAATCGGTATATTTGAAAATTCAGGTTTTATTGTTCTTATGCTTTTCATAAATTCTATACCGTTCATAACAGGCATAAAGATATCAAGTAATACCAGTGAGACTTCAGGACTTAATTTATTAAGGGCATCAGAGCCGTTTTCGGCTTCTATTGTATTTATATTTTTTTTCTTTAAAATAATATTTAAAAGCTTTCTGTTTGTAGCGTCGTCATCAACTATAAGCACCTTTTTTTCATTCATTTAATTACCTTTTGAATTGTTTTTTCTATTTCTTCGGGATTTAAGTTTGAAATTACTGCATCTGCATTTTTTATATCTGTTTCACTGATTGCAATTATAATACTATCAGGATTTTCTTCTTTAATAGAAGGAATTAATTGACTTAAATCAGCTCCTGCGAAATCTTCTTCAAGTAAAATTATATTCAAATTATCTTTTTTTGCAAGTTTTGAAAGCTCTTTTATATTTGTTGCTGTTTCAAAATCTTCTTTTAATGTGTTTTTTAGATAATTTGCTAAAAATGAACTCTCACTTGCTAAAATTATCTTTTGTTCTTTTTTATTCTCTTTTGTCTCTTCATTAGTTTTAACTGTTTCATTTATTTGTTGCTCTTCATCCTCTTGAATCATATGCACTGTTTTTGAATAACGGCGTTTTGTAATTTGTTCTAAGACCCTATGTAATTCATCTTTGTTAATAGGTTTTGAAATATAATCATCCATACCTGAGCCTAAAAATCTTTCTCTATCACCTTTTAAAACATTTGCTGTAACTGCAATAATAGGAGTATGAGGTAATTCTTCTTCTTCTTCAAATTCTATAATTTCTTGAGTTGCTTCAACACCATCCATAATAGGCATTTGAACATCCATAAAAATCACATCATATTTATCAGGATACATTGAATATTTATTAAATGCTTCAAGTCCATTGTTTGCTGTATCAGTTTCCACTCCTAAATTTTTAAGTGTAGTAGTGATTAGTTTCATATTTATAGGATTATCTTCTGCAATTAATGCTTTTATTTTATAAATAGGTGTTTTTTCTGTCTGTGATATTTTGATAAGTTGTTTAGTGTCTTTTAAAGATTCTATACTATTGAATGTTTTAGTAGGTGTTACAGGATCATAAATATTGATTTCTGGTGAAAGTTTATCAATATCTTCTTTAAAAGCATAAGAGGCTATCATAATAACAGGAATCTTTAAATTTTGTTCTAAAATAGTTTCTATCTCTTTTTTGTTTGATTCTTGATAAAAAAGAACTATCGCATCTATTTTTTCTTTATTTATAAGATTTTTTAATTCAGATGTATTGTTAAATCCTATTTTGTTTATTCCAAAATAAGATAAATATTCAAATGAAATTTCTTTTCTTTTTGAATCTTTTTGAGTATTTAGTATAGAAAAAGTTTTGTTTTTATATAAAGAAGCTTCATATCTTGGTGTTTTATCTATTATCGGGAATTTTAAAGTAAAGAAAAATTTTGTTCCTTTATTTATTTCACTTTCAATTTTAATTGTACCACCCATCATTTCTATATAGCTTTTAACAATAGTAAGTCCAAGACCGGTTCCTCCATATTTTCTTGTAACACTTTCATCTGCCTGTGCAAAGGCTTCAAATACTTTTGCTTTTTGTTCTTCACTCATTCCAATACCGCTGTCTTCAACTTCAAAATAAATTTCTGCCAAGTTATCTTTAATACCGTTATTTTTAATTTTAACAGATATTGAACCGTCTTTATGGGTGAATTTCATTGCATTATTTATTAAATTAGTTAAAACTTCTTTAATTTTTAGAATATCTCCTTTTAACACACTAGGTATATCTGGAGAAATATCTGCTGTATATTCTATATTTTTTTGAGCTGCAGATGTGGCAAAAATTTCAATCGTATTTTCAAATTCATCAAGTGCTTTAAACTCAATTTCTTCAAGAGATGTTTTTTGACTTTCAATTTTAGAAACATCAAGGATATTATTAACAATTTGAAGTAGATTTTTTGCACTTAATTCTATTGTGGAGATATATTCTTGTTGTTCTTCATTTGGTTCTGTAGTTTTTAAAAGTTCTAAAAATCCTAAAATACCATTTAGTGGCGTTCTTATTTCGTGAGACATATTCGCAAGGAAAAGAGATTTTGCTTGTGCTAATTCTTCTGATTTTTTAATGGCTTTTTGGGTAATTTCAATGGCTTCTGATACTGTTTGAATGGCTTTATGCATACCTTCTGGGGATGCAACATCTATTTTTATTTCTTTTCCTGTAATAGGTGAGAGAGATGAAATTAGTTCAGAAAGCTCATTAATATGATTGTTTACAAGTCTGTGAATATAAAAACCTGCTAAAAGAATAAGAATTGAAATAAAAAATAATACAGCATAAATAACTAAGCTATTTGTTGATTCTGATTTAATGATCTTAATATTTGAGTT
>JALUWM010000050.1 GCA_027019465.1 Campylobacterales bacterium | reverse complement strand
GGTATTGCTGTTATGCAAATTGCTGATAAAGCAATGTCAGAACAAACACAAATATTAAATACAATAAAAGTAAAAGCTACAGAAGCAGCACAAGATGGACAAACAGCTGATACAAGAAAAGCAATTCAACAAGATATTGTACATTTAATGGGAGAGCTTGATAACATTGCTAGTACTACTTCATATAATGGTAAAAGTTTGCTAAGTGGAAGTTTTACAAATCAAAAATTTCAAATAGGGGCCTATGCTAATCAAACAGTAACAGCAAGTATAGAAGCTACAAGTTCAGACAAGATAGGTAACACAACATTTGAAACAGGAAAAGTTATTACTAAAGCAAGTGATGTTTCATTAAATTTTAAAGATGTAGATGGAAAACATGATGTAAAAATAGAAAGTGTAAAAGTTTCTTTTCATGCAGGAACTGGTATAGGAGTTTTGGCGGAAACAATTAATAAAAACTCTAATAAAACAGGTGTTCATGCTTCTTGGCAAGTATTAGCAACAGGAAGTACAACAGTTAATTCAGGGTCAATACAAAGCTTAACTATTAACGGCGTAAAAATAGGAGATGTAGACAATATACAAAAAAATGACAGCGATGGAAAATTAGTTGCTGCTATTAATGCAGTTACAGATCAAACTGGAGTTGAAGCCTATATCGATAACAGAGGTGATTTGAATCTAAGAAGTGTTGATGGTAGAGGAATTAAAGTTAGTGGAAGTAATTTAAGTATTGCTGGTATTAAGTCAAGTGGTGTTCAAGATTATGGAAGGCTTACTCTTACAAGACTTAGTGGTAGAGATATTATTGTTTCAGGTACTGGTGCCGGATTAACCGCAGCAGCAAAAGCAACAATAAATTTAAGAGCAATCAAAGGGCATTTTACAGCTGATCAGGCAAGTGCAATTGGAGCTCATGCTAATTCAAATGTAGCTAATTATTCTGCTATTGGAGTAGGAGTTACCACTCTTAAAGGAGCAATGGCCGTTATGGATATAGCAGATAGCGCAGCAAAATTACTTGATAAAATTAGAGCAGGAATTGGTTCTGTTGAAAATCAATTAACAGCTACAATCAGTAATATTTCAGTTACTCAAGTTAATGTAAAAGCAGCAGAATCTCAAATCAGAGATGTTAATTTTGCTTCTGAAACAGCAAAATTTCAAAAATATAACTTATTAGCACAATCAGGAAGTTATGCTTTATCTCAAGCAAATGCTATTCAAAAAAATGTTATGAGATTACTCCAATAATCTCAACCCTTTTTGGGTTTTATTTATTATTAGTATTAAAAAAATCTATAGATTTTATTGCTCTTTTTACCACTATATTTTGTGCATTTATGCTTCCTGCTAGCATAAAAAGCCATTCTTTATGATTCATAATCCAATTAATTAATTTTGCTTTTTTTTCAATTTCTGTATTAGCAGGAGATACTACTATTTTTGCAAGATCAAGTTCTTTGTTTACTAAATATGATTCAATTGTTTCTCCGAAAATAGTACTGAATCTTTTACTTTCAATTATTTCTTTTAATTTATCAATTTGATTTGATAATGTATATAATTTATTATAGTCAATTTTGTCTAATCTATTTTTTTCTTTTAATTTTTCTAAATTTTCACACTCTTTAGCTACTTTTAGAAATAATTTTTCTATTTTCTTTTGAATTTTTTCTCCATAATTTAGCATAGAAATAGTTTTTTTATAGCCTTTTTGCAAATTTTTATTTATTGTTTTTTGAGATAGTTTTCTAAGTTTAATTTCTTTTTTTTGTTTTTGTTTTACATTTTCTTTTATAAAATCTTTAAAAGGAATTTCTATTGTTCCTTCGATTTTTGCTCCACCTTCTGTGCAGTTAAATGTTTTAATATTTTCTTTTTTTGCATATTCAATGTCTCTTTCAAAAAAGTTTTTAAACATATTCCATATACGAGTTGTTCTGATTGTCCCTTCTCCTCCATATTTTGTAACATATTCGTCACTCTCTTTAAATTTAACTTCATCTTTACCAAAAACATGACCTTCGCTGTGAGATGTACCATCTTCACTATAAGCTAAATCTTGTCCTATTAACGCAATTGTTTTAAATCCTAAAATATAAGCTAATTCATAAGCCATATTTGCTGCACTCATTCCTATACCAAGATATCCATATTTGTGCATGGCATAATATTTAGTATATTTAAAAGGTCTCATTACTAAAAATTTTTTGCCATGGGAGTTATTTAAAACATTTTTATGTTGGAGTGATGCATGTATCATAATAATATCTTTTTGGAATTCCTTTGATGTGTTTTTAAAAAATTTTCCTGTTAATTCCACTCTTTCAAGACTTGTTACAAAATCAGGTTTAATTTCCCATTTTTCAAGTATAGGTAAAGAGGCATCAACACTAATAATTGTTACATAATTTTGAATCTTTTTTAATAGTGGAAGTTGTTTTTTTAATGATGGTCCAGTAGAGACTATAATTGCTATATCACTATTTTTTTTATTTGCAAGTTGAGAAAAATGGTAATTATTTAACATTTCAGGAATATTCTTTATATGATGTTCAAGACCTATTAAGTTGTCTATAGTATCATTCCCAACATTATTAACAACTTGTTTTATAGCTCTTATGAATAATTTATTTATTTTTATAATATTTTCAGAATAGAATTTTTCATAATAGTCACAATAGATATGTAATTCGTATGTTTTATTAAACAGTAAGAAATCCTTATGTGCGAAAATATCAAGAGATTTTGCATATGTTAACTCTTCTGGAAGGAAAATAATTAATTTTTTTTCTTTTATTTCCTCACTAAAATCAACTATGTTTAAAGCAATATATAAAATTTCAAGATTTGGTTCTATTACTATGATTCTTTTATGTGTTGCATTTGCAAAAAGTAGTTTTATAAAAATACCATTTCCTATACCGTAAAAATATAATGCAGGATATCTTTCATATCTTTTAAAAATTTTTCTTTTTTCTTCTATTTCTTTTAAAGGTTTTGTTTTATAAATTGGATATTTTTTTTCTTTATCTATAATATTTAAATTTATAGGATCTTCTCCTTGTTGTATTATTTCAAATTTATTATTTGTTTTTATTGAAAATAACCTTGATGCAAGAGTAGGATTGATTTGTAATAAAGCTTTTATATTTTTTTCAAAAATTTTAGACATTAATATCCTTTTTTATTTTATATCGGCTATTTAAAGCAAAAACTATGCCTAAAATCAAAAATATGATAAAATTAACTAAAAAGGATAATGATTGTTTGATTTTATGAAGAAAAAAAACCATACAAAAGCAAAAGATATGGTAGCACCTAAAAAAGATCCGTTTCCTGATTATGAAGAGGTTAAAAATTCTATAATTATTGATATAAGAGATGCGGAAGATATAGAATATTACGGCAGGTATGAAAATTCTGTTCATATTCCGTTTGATGAATATTTTGCAAGTAAATTAATGATGCTTGATAAAAGCAAAAATTATACGATAATGGATTTAAGAGGGGTTGATATTTATGAAGCTGAGAGGATTGCAAAAGAAATCGGACTTAATGCCAAAGGTCTTAGAGGAGGGTTTTTTTATGTTAGTGAGGTGTTGAATTATAAGCCTAAGAGGGTGGATGAGTAGATGGGTAAATGAGAAAATGAGTAAAAGAAAAGGAGTTTGAATGAAAGTTTATGGAATAAAAACCTGCGGGAGTGTAAAAAAGGCTTTCAAGTTTTTTAAAGATAATGGTATTGATTATGAATTTATTGATTTAAAAAAAACGCCGGTTGGATGTGAAAAAATAGAAGAGTGGATACAAAAGGCCGGAATTGATAAGCTTTTTAATAACCGCGGCACAAAATACAGACAGTTAAAATTAAAAGAATTAAATCTTGATAATGAGGGTAAAAAGAAATGGCTTTGCAGGGAAAATATTTTGATTAAAAGACCTGTAATTGAACTTGATAATGGTGATGTTATAGTAGGATTTGATGAAGAAAAGTATAAGGAAATTTAGGGATGAATATAGAAGTTTTGGCTATAAGTGTGGGAGTTGGGGCAAGTATTGGGTATATTACAAATTATATTGCTATAAAAATGCTTTTTAGACCTTATAAGGCTATTAAAATTGGTAAGGCGACAATTTTCCCGCAAGGTATCATCCCAAAAGAAAAAAGAACATTGGCTAAAAAAGTCGGAGAGGTTGTAAGAGATTATATTTTGAGTGAAGATGAAATTAAAAAAATTGTTACAAGTAAAGAAGTTAAAGAAGAGATAGAAAATTTTTTAGATGAAAAAATAGAAGATTTACTTGATAAGGATATTCAGGAATTTATTACAAAAGAAGAAATGGCTGAGAAGTTTGCTGAAATTATAGAAAAAGTAGTAAAAGAGAAATTTTCTATGTTTGCAAGTCTTATTAGTAAAAATATGTTAAAAGATATTTTATTAAAGCTTGAAATCCCTTTAAAAATAAATGAAATGATCGAGCCTAACAAAGTGAAAGAAATTTTAAAAAAAGAAATTTTTGAATTTTTGGAAAATGAAGTACCTAAAATATTTTTAAAAGCTCATATAGATAAAATTGTAGAAGAAAAAGTTGCTTCTTTTGATGAAAAAACACTTGAAGATATGCTATTTATTTTAATGAAAAAACATTTCGGATTTATTAATTTTGCAGGTGCTTTTCTTGGGGCAATAATAGGGTTTGTTCAATATTTTGTTATAAAATAAAAGAAGAAATTAAAGGATTTTTAAATCCAGCATTTTCTTAACTTCTTCTTCAGGAAGTTTATGGAAGTTTAGATATTTATAAACTTTATCTTCTTTTCCAGCTAGTTTTCTTTCTACAATTTCAAGATATTCTTCTTTTGTAGGAATTCTTCCAAGCATAGAAACAACAGCTGCAAGTTCTGCGCTTCCCAAGTAAACTTTTGCACCACGTCCTAGTCTATTATCAAAGTTTCTAGTTGAAGTTGAGAATACATTTGCTTCATCTTTAACTCTTGCTTGGTTACCCATACAAAGTGAACATCCAGGAATTTCAATTCTTGTTCCTGCTTGACCGAAAATTGAGTAATAACCTTCTTCCGTAAGTTGTTCTTTATCCATTTTTGTTGGAGGTGCTATCCAAAGTCTTGTAGGAACCTGACCTTCACCTTTTAGGATTTCAGCCGCAGCTCTATAATGCCCGATATTTGTCATACAGCTTCCTATAAACACTTCATCGATTTTGTGAGGTCTTTTTTCATCAGCTAAGACTTCACTGATTGTAGCAACATCATCAGGGTCGTTTGGACATGCAACGATAGGCTCTTTTATATCATTTAAGTCAATTTCAATTACAGCTGCATACTCGGCATTTTCGTCTCTTCTAAGAAGTTTTGGATTTTTTAGCCACTCTTTCATTTTATCAATTCTTCTTTGGATTGTTCTTTTGTCTTCATATCCGGCTTCAATCATAGCTTCAAGAAGTTTAATGTTTGATTTTAGATATTCCGCAACTTGGTCCTCACTTACATCAACTGTGCAAGCCGCTGCACTTCTTTCTGCAGATGCATCAGCTAATTCAAAAGCTTGTTCAATAGTAAGGTTTCTAATAATATCGCCTTCAATTTCTAAAATTCTACCGTTAAAGATATTCTTTTTGTTTTTCTTTTCAACTGTAAGTAGCCCCTCTTTAATTGCCATATATGGAATCGCATTTACTAAATCTCTTAGAGTTATTCCAGGTTGAAGCTCACCTTTAAATTTAACTAAAACACTTTCAGGAACATTTAAAGGCATACTTCCTGTAACAGCTGCAAATGCAACAAGTCCACTACCTGCCGGGAAAGAGATACCAATAGGGAATCTTGTGTGAGAGTCTCCACCTGTTCCGAATGTATCAGGTAAAATCATTCTATTTAGCCAAGAGTGAATAACACCGTCTCCCGGTCTTAGAGCAACTCCGCCTCTGCTTGTAAAAAAGTCAGGTAATGTGTGATGAAGTTCAACATCAGCCGGTTTTGGATATGCTGCTGTATGACAAAAACTTTGCATTACTAAATCTGCATTAAATCCAAGAGCTGCAAGTTCTTTTATTTCATCTCTTGTCATAGCTCCTGTTGTATCTTGAGACCCAACAGTTGTTGCAGTTGGTTCAACATACATACCAGGTCTAACACCTTCCATTCCACATGCTTTACCTATAATTTTTTGAGCAAGAGTATATCCGGCTCCTTCTTTGCCTTTTGGTTGAGCTGGTTTAATAAAAATATCAGTATCTGGATTTAGTCCTAAAGATTCTCTAGCTTTTTTAGTTAAGTTTTTACCTATAATAAGCGGAACTCTTCCTCCTGCTTGTACTTCATCGCTAAGAGTATTTGGTTTAAGTTCAAATTCAGCTACAACTTCCCCGTTTTTAAGGATTTTTCCTTCATAAGGTTTAATTTCTATTTCATCGCCTGTTTCAAGCTCTGATACGTCAACTTCAATAGGAAGTGCTCCTGCATCTTCACAAGTGTTAAAGAAAATAGGGGCAATAACACCGCCTAAAACAATTCCGCCTCTTTTTTTGTTTGGAACGAATGGAATTTCTTCTCCGATATGCCAGATTAAAGAGTTTGCAGCAGATTTTCTACTACTACCAGTTCCTACAACATCTCCTGCAAATGCTACTGGAAGACCTGATTTTTTAAGCTCTTCTATTTTTTCAAGAGCGTCTGGAATCTTTGCTTTTAGCATACTTGTTGCGTGAAGAGGAATATCACTTCTTGTAAATGCTTCGCTGGCTGGAGACAGGTCATCTGTGTTTGTTTCTCCAGGAACTTTGAAAACTACCGCTTTAATACTTTCTGGCAGTTTAGGTTTTGAGGTAAACCATCCGGCATTTGCCCAAGATTCAAGTACTTTTTTTGCATAGTTATTTCCGTTTTTAGCAAGTTCTTCGACATCATGGAATGCATCATAAACAAGAAGTGTGTTTTTAAGTTGATTTGCCGCCTCCCCAGCAAGTTCATCTTCAAGATTTAAAGCATCAATTAAAGGTTTTACATTATAACCTCCAAGCATTGTTCCAAGAATCTCTATTGCTCTTTTTTTGCTGATTGCAGGAGAAGCAGTTTTCCCTTGAACAATATCGTTTAAAAATGCAGCTTTTACATAAGCAGCGTCGTCAACACCAGGATTAATATGATTTAAAAATAGATCCATTAAATATTCTTCTTCTGGAATTGGGACCATTTTTAGTAATTCAACAAGTTCTGCTGCTTGTTTTGCTGTTAGTGGAAGTGGTGGGATACCAAGTTCAGCTCTTTTGTCAGTATGTTTTTTATATTCTTCAATAAAACTCATAGCAATCCTTTTTTCTAAAATTATAGATGAATTTTTACAAATTGTTACATTTTTAGTCTCTTTATTGATTTTAAGTGTGTGTTTTTGTAACAGTTTATTGTTTTAAATTAGATATAATTTCAATAAAAAGGCAAATAAGTGGATTACAAAAAAATAGCCAAAGAAGTTTTAGAAATTGAAGCAAAAGAGTTGTTAAAAGCAGATTTAAACGGAATAGAAAAAGCAGTTGAAATAGCTTTTAATACAAAAGGGAAAGTTATTATTACCGGTGTTGGAAAGTCTGGTTTAATTGGCGGGAAAATTGCAGCAACTCTTGCAAGTACCGGAACGCCTAGTTTTTTTATTCATCCAACAGAAGCACTCCACGGAGACCTTGGAATGATAGGAAAAGAGGACACAGTAGTGGCTATTAGTTATTCGGGTGAAAGTGAAGAATTAATCAAAATTTTGCCTCATATTAAAAGGTTTGAAGTACCTTTGATTGCAATGACGGGGGATATTAATTCAACTCTTGCCAGATATGCCGATGTTGTTTTAAACATTTACATAACAAAAGAGGCGTGCCCACTTGATACGGCACCTACAAGCTCAACAACCCTAACTCTTGCAATGGGGGATGCTCTGGCGGTATGTCTGATGAAAAAAAGAAACTTTACAAAAGAGGATTTTGCATCTTTTCACCCTGGAGGCAGTCTTGGTAAAAAGCTTTTTATAAAAGTAAAAGATTTAATGAAAAAAGAGTTTCCAGTGGCAAGTGAAGAAGAAAGTCTAAAAGATGCTATTATTAAAATGAGTGAAGGAAAACTTGGTCATATTCTTTTTATGGATAATAAAAAAATAAAAGCGGTTCTTAGTGACGGGGACCTTAGACGCGCAATGATGAGTGAAAATTTTGATTTAAATGAAAAAGCAATAAAATTTGCAACTAAAAATCCAAAAGTTATTAATGAAAATATGCTAGCAAGTGATACGTTAAAATTTATGGAAGATAATAAAATTCAGTTTTTACCGGTGGTAAATGATAAAAATAAAGTAGTTGGCGTTTTACATTTGCACCATTTAGTAGAAGCTGGAATAAAGTAGTTAATTGGTTATTGGTGTATTGGTTATTTGTCAAATATATTTAATATACTAATATACCAATATATAAATATACAAAGGAAATTAATGAGATTAAATAAGTTTATAAGTCATCACAGTACTTATTCAAGAAGAGAAGCAGATAAGATTATATTTGATGGCAGGGTTAAAGTTAACGGTGAGGTAATTGATACTCCGGGATTTGAAGTTCAAAACGGAGATAAGGTCAGTATAAATAATAAACCTGTTAAAATAAGCACAAAATATACGTGTGTAATTTATAATAAGCCAAGAGGTGAGCTTGTAACAAAAAAAGATGACAGAGGAAGAAAAACAATATATGATTCTTTGCCTAAAAAATATAAACATTTTATTCCTGTAGGAAGGCTTGATTATAACTCTGAAGGGCTTTTAATTTTAACAGATGCCCCAAAAGTTGCCACTACCCTTATGAATTCTGATTTGCCAAGAGTTTATAAACTAAAAATAAAAGGTGAAGTAACTCCTGCAATGGAGGCTGCTATGCAAGAGGGTGTAGAAGTAGGCAATAAAGGAGCACATAAAGATACACATATAGAAAAAATAGAATTAAAACCTTTTTTATCTTATCAGATAATAAAAAACACTCCTAAATATTCAACATTAAAAGTTGCCATAGGAGAGGGAAAAAATAGAGAGCTAAGACGCTTTTTTGCACATTTCGGAAGTGAAGTTGTGGATTTAAAAAGATTATCTTATGGATGGATTAGTTTAAATGCCCTGCCTGTTGGAAAAACAAGATATTTTGATAAAAAAGAGTATAAAGTTTTAAAAGAATTTTTAATAAAGGTGGTTAATGGTTAGTCCTTTAATCGTTATTATTACTGTTTTTTTTATAGCACTTTTGTTTAATATACCCTTTTCTAGATTTAAAATTCCTCCTATTATAGGATATATTTTTACAGGGGTTATTGTTACAAATCTATTTTCTTTGGATAAAGAGAATATAAATCATATAGCAGAACTTGGAATTGTGTTTTTAATGTTTATGATAGGACTTGAATTTTCCCCTGCAAAACTTAAATCAATGAAAAAAGAGGTTTTTATTTTCGGTGTTGCCGAAATGGCAATTGTTAGCGGTTTTTTTGGATTGTTTTTTTGTTTAGTATTTAAAATAGATATAAAAATTTCTTTTATCATAGGTTCAGCCATTGCTCTTAGCTCAACTGCGATTGTATTAAAACTTCTTAATGAAAACAGGGAAATTGCAAAACCTTATGGTCGTAATTCTCTTGGTATTTTACTTTTTCAGGATATTGCAGTTATCCCTGTTTTGATAGCTATTTCCATTATAGTGAATAAGGATGCAAATTTAAGCGAGCTTATTTTAAAGACATTGGGAGGTTTTTTTGCCCTTATTGTTTTTATTTGGATATATGGAAAATTTATAGCTCCATTTGTTATATCTCAGGCTACAAAAACCCATTCTGATGAAATATTTATGTCTTCTGTTTTATTAACTGTACTAACGGCTGCAGCTATTGCTCATTTTTTTGGGCTTAGTTATTCTTTAGGGGCATTTTTGGCGGGTATGATTTTGAGTGAAACAAAATATAAATATCAAATAGAAGCGGCTCTTGTACCTTTTAGGGATTTGCTTTTAGGTGTATTTTTTTTATCTATTGGTCTTATGATAGATTTGAAATTTGTTTTTTATAACTTTTTTTCTATTATTTTGATGACCCTTGGATTTATGGCATTTAAAGCCGGTATTATTTTTTTTATGCTTCAAATTTTTGTCAGACATAAAAGGGTGGCTATAAAAAGTGCTTTTATTCTTTCTCAAATAGGTGAATTTTCTTTTGTGATTTTTGCGCTTCTTAGTAAATATTCTTTGGTAAATGAAATACTGCTTCAAAAGCTTATAGTTGTAGCCGTTATTTCAATGGTCTTTACTCCTTTTATTATAAAATATATTTATAAAATAGCGGATCTTTTTGATAAAGATATTCAAAATTTTGAAGAGTATAAAATAAAAGCAGCTATTGTAAAAGGACATATTATTATTATAGGATATGATAAAATAGGAAGCAGGATTGCAAAAAAACTGACAAATCTTAAAATACCTTATATTGCTATTGATAAACAAATAGAGCTTGTAAAAAAAGGTTTAAAAAGAGGAGATAATGTAATTTTTGGAAATGCGGCGGATAAGCATATTTTGTCTGAAGTTAATGTAAAAGATGCGGCATCAGTGATTATTACAACTTTAAATGAAGAACATACAGAGCTTATTACTCAAAATCTGCTTGAATTAAATAAAAATTTAAATATTATTCTTTTAGTAGAAGATGATATTCAAAAAGAATTTTTTACAAGCAGAAATATTTATATTATAGATAAAGCAAAAGAATTGGCTGAAAAATTAATAGAACTTGCTATGAAATGCGAAATAGGTAATAATAATAAAAAATTGGTATAATTTTGTAAAAAAGGATAAATTATGTTTGAAAAATTGGTAAAAGATATTAAAGGATATAAAAAACCTCTTGCTTTTGGTATAGCAAGAGTTGATTTAGGACAGCTTAATCACGATAAAGTTCTTCAAGCAACTTATCCGGTTATTAACTGGAATGAAAATTTTGGAAGTGCGGCTGTAATTATTAGAAGTTTAATTGAAAATGGTGTTGATGTAGATTTTAGCGGGAGTGAATTTGTAGCTCCTGTTACTCCTGAATTTGTAAATAGTGCATTAAATTATTTCCCAGAAGATTTGGTGGCTGAAGCTGTTGGTGAAAAACACAAAAATATTCAGGTTTTAAAAACTCTAAAAGATATTTTTGAAGAAGAATTTTATGATAATTACAGAATCTGTTTTTTATTTGAAGATGAGGCTCCAAAAAGCGTTGAGGCTGTCTATCTTAAATTATATGCACTTTCAACTAAAAAAGCAAAGCTTAGAAGTCTTAATTTAAACGGAGCTTTTGGGATTCTTACAAATTGTGCTTGGGTTGGAAATATTCCTATTGAACTTGAGTATTTAAGAGCTAATGAAATTGAACTAAAATTAAAAGATGCTTATCCTGAAGTTGAATTTGTTGATAAATTTCCTAGATTCCTATCTCACATTATTCCAGAAGACAATACGAGAATTTTAGATACTTCAAAGGTCAGAATGGGGGCACAGCTTGCAGCAGGAACCACTGTAATGCCAGGAGCTAGTTACATTAACTTTAATGCCGGAACAGAAGGCGCTGTAATGGTTGAGGGTAGAATTAGCTCAAGTGCCGTTGTTAAAGAAGGTGCTGATGTTGGAGGAGGAGCTTCTATTTTAGGGGTACTTAGCGGAACAAACGGAAATCCTATTACTATTGGTAAAAATACACTTCTTGGAGCAAATTCTGTAACAGGTATCCCATTAGGTGACAGTTGTATTGTTGATGCTGGAATTGCTGTTTTAGAAGGTACTAAAATTTGGATAAGCGAAGATGAATTTGTTAAAATTAAAGAAGTTAATCCGGAGTGGAAAGCAGTATATAAAGAGTATTTTAAAGGGTTTGAATTAGCAGCTCTAAATGGGATTCATTATAGATTTGATACAACAAAAGGGAAAATGGTTGCACTTAGAAGCAGACGTGAAGTAAAACTTAATGAGGAACTTCACTGATTTCCTTTTAAAGAGGAAAAAATTAAAATAAAAAAAATAAAAAATTTTGATATAATTTCAAACTTAAAAACCTAAAAAGGATATTAAATGGCAAGAAAATGCGAAATTTGTGGAAAAGGTCCACAATTTGGGAATAGAGTTAGTCACTCAAATAAAAAGACAAGACATAAATTTAATCCAAACATTCAAAATGTAAGAGTTGAAGTTAATGGAGAAATGAAAAAAATAAAAATCTGCACAAGCTGTCTTAGAAGCTTGAAAAAATCAGTATAAAGTTTCCCCTTTGCGGGGTAAAATGCAAAAAAAAAGTTTTACTGAAAAATTAGCTAATTTACTTCACTGGCAACGAGCTTCAAAACCTGAAGTTGATTTAAGAGGAGAAATCTGGGGTGAGCTTAAACCTTTTAGAACTCCTATAATTCTTACTATTTTAATTACACTTTTTGGAACACTCGGTTATATATGGATAGACCATTTTTCTTTAATGGATGCTATTTATCAAACAGGAATCACATTTACTACTGTAGGTTTTGGAGAAATAGCCCCTATATCTAATCTAGGCAGACTTTTTACTATATTTTTGATTATTGCCGGCTTTGCCGTTTTTTCTTATGCAATAGGGATTTTGGTTGATGTTGTAAATAAAGGACGGTTAATTGCACTATTTAAGGAGAACAGAATGCTTTATAAAATAGCAAGACTTAAAAATCATATGGTGATATGTTATCATAATAATTATACAATTGATTTAACAAAAGAACTTAGAAAAACACATATTCCTTTTGTTGTAATAGATAATAATGAAAATTTAGAAGAAATTGCAAAAAAATATAAATATCCTTTTTATGTAAAAGGTGACCCTCATACTCTTCTTGCTATGAAAAAATCATTTTTAAGCAGTGCAAAAGGTGTTATTACCCTTTCTCACAATACTCCCGATAATATTGCGGTTATAAGTTCAGTCAGGCTTTATCAAAAAGATTTGGGAAGACATCCTTATTATATTTTATCTGTTGCAGGAGGTGATGAAGATATAGAAAAGCTCCAAAGATTAGGAGCTAATGAAGTGTTATCACCTACTAAGCTTATAGCAAAAAGAATGACGGCTATTAGTGTTGACCCGGATGTTAAAAATATTTTAGAAGAATTTGTATATTCTGTTGATACTCCTCTTGATTTAGAAGAAATTACAGTTTCTAAAAAATCCTGGGTGGCATACAAAAAATTAAAAGAAGCTCATTTAAGAGATTTATTAAATGTAACTGTTGTAGGTATAAAAGAAAATAGCGGCAAATTTATTCCTGTTCCTAAAGGAAGTATTGCTATTAAGCCCGGAGATGTTTTACTCATTATAGGAACAAATAAAGATATGATGAAAGCTAGAAAAATTATAAGAAGTTCACAAAAACCAAAAGAAATTGATTTTATTTAAAAGGAAAAAAATGAAATTTAGAATTACACCAATAAATGGCGGAGTTTGTGCGGTTGAAGGGATATATGCAAGTGGAGTGAATGCAGGATTTAAAAAAGAGGGCTTTGATTTGGGATTTATTAGAAGCGAAGAAGAAATGGATGTTGTTTATACATTTACAACAAATAAATTTCAGGCTGCCCCTATTAAATATGTTTTAAATAATAATATTAAAAAAACAAATTTTATTTTGGCAAATTCTAAAAATGCAAATGCCTTAACCGGAATTAAAGGCATACAAGATATTGAAGAAATTTTAAAGTTTTTAAATGAAAAAATAGAAGTAAAAAATCCAATAATGAGTTCAACCGGGGTAATTGGAGTTAGAATGGATAAAGAAAAAATAAAAGAGGGTATTAAAAAATTTGATTTTAACGAAAAAAATTCAGATAAATTCGCCAAATCTATAATGACAACGGATTCTTTTAAAAAAGAAGTTGCTTTTGAAGTGGAAGGTGAATTTGGAAAATTCAAAATAGGAGGAGTTGCCAAGGGAGCTGGGATGATAAATCCGGCAATGGCTACAATGCTTTGTTTCATAACAACGGACGCCAATATTCCAAGTGATGAAATGGATGAGGTTTTAAAAGAAAATCTTGAAGAGAGTTTTAATGCAATAAGCGTTGATGGGGATACTTCTACAAATGATAGCGTATTTTTAATGAGTACCAAAAAAGGCGGATATGATAAAGAGGCTTTTAGGGAAGCTTTGAAAAAACTTATGCAAAAACTTTCTCTTGATATTGTAAAAGACGGAGAAGGAGCTACAAAAGCTGTAGCTTTTGTTGTAAGTGGCGCAAAAAACACTAAAGAAGCCAAAAAAGTTGCAAAAGCTTTTAGCAATTCACTTCTGGTAAAAACGGCAATTTTTGGAGAAGACCCTAACTGGGGTAGAATTGCATCAACTGTGGGGGCTAGCGGTGTTGAATGTAATGAAAATACTCTAAAAATATCTTTTGAAAATGTAGTTGTTTATAATAAAGGTGAAATTTTATTTGATGAAGAGAATGAAAAAAAAGCTCATAATATTATGAAAAAAGATGAATTTAAGATTTATGTGGATTTAGGAATAGGAGATGGAAAATTCACAGCTTACGGATGTGATTTGAGCTATGATTATGTAAAAATAAATGCGGAATACAGAACTTAAATTTTAAATTTTTTTAATTCTTCAAAAGGAATTGCTTTTGAATGAAGGTATCCTTGGATATAAAAATCATCAGTTATTTCTTTTAATTTTTCTTCTGTTTCTTTATTTTCTACAAATTCTACAATAGTTTTTGTTTTTAATTTTTTTGAAAGTGTGATAGCGGTTTTTACTATTTCAAAACTTATCTCATCTTTTAGTATATTATTCCACCCCAAAAGTCAAGACAAATTTCAAAATTAATTAATTCCATAAAGATTAAACTGCCTTTTTCAGTGTTTTATCACTAAAATCAATTTTTTGATGTTGAATTATCTTTAAATATCTTT
>JALUWM010000049.1 GCA_027019465.1 Campylobacterales bacterium | reverse complement strand
CTACATGTGGAGTAAAATATGGTTTATGTTTTCCTCTAAGAATAGTTGCTATTTCACTTATAAGTCTACCAAAAGTCTTATCTTTAGCATCTATTAAAATCCAATCTCTTTTAACCTCAGCAGGTTTCATTGATTTAGTAAATTTCATTATCACACCTTTTGTGAATTTTTTAGGTGTAGAATTTTAATTAAGAAATCTTAAAAACACCTTAATTTAAGTTAATCTTAAGATTAAAAGTTGGAAAATTTAACAATAAGCTCAATTTCACCAGCAGGAATTCTAAGTTCTCTTGAAATTTCTTCAATAGTAGCTCCATTTTTATATAAATCAAGTATTTTTTCTTCTTCGTTTTTATTTATACTCCTACTTATATCAGAAAATTTATCTTGTTTTATTTTTAAATATAAATCATTAATTCTTTCTTGCATTAAATTTATGATTTCTATATTTTTTTCTTCTATTTTTTCCATATTATCGACTAATTCTATTATCTTTTCTTCCATTTGTTCAATTTTAGGCAGGCTCTTTGTACTTTGTAAGTTCTTTTTAATTAAATAAACTTCTTTATTAAGCTCTTCTAAAGACATTTCAAAAGCGGCAAATTTCTGCTCGCTTATTTTTTCTCTTTTTAACATAAATAAAAAAAGCAAAAAAACAAAAAAACTAATCCCTCCAAACATTAAAATATTAATTATAATCCCATTCATATTTTACCTTTCATCTCTCTTATAATAGCTCTTTCCCTAGCTGTTATAAATGCATTATAGTCTTTAATATCTCTTTCATGCATATGTAAAATTTTAGCTGTTTTTTTATCCACTCCTTCAAAAATAACAGGGACTTTCCTCTGAGGAAATACAGGTAAATCCATTCTTCCATAATATTTTTTATTTTCAAATAAAGGCTCATTGATAGAAAAATTTTCAAATCCTATCGATTTTATTTCACTTTCATATTTTAAAAATAAAAAATCTTTTGTTTCATTTTTAATAATAGCTGTAAGTTCATCTACTTTTCTATGAAGCGCTATTAAAAGCTCAAGTAAAACAGGATCTGTATCTCTTGTTTCTCCTCTTGCTTTTGCCAGTTTTATATATTGTCCTATCGGATCGTCACTCTCAGCCCCTAAAGTATCAAATTCTTTTTGAAATTCTTCTTTATATTCATCAAATTCAAAATTTATATAAGCCTTTATAAGTCTCATCTTAAATCCTATCCAAAATAATTAAAATTAAAAAGATAATTCCAAGATATCCGTTTACAGTAAAAAAGGCTTTTGGAATATTTTTAAAATCTTTATTTACAAGTTTTTGTTCATAATAAAGCATAAATGCGGCAAACAAAACTCCTATCCATCCAAAAAATCCAAGATGTGAATATGCCGCAAAACAAGCCCAAAAAACAACAGTAAAAATATGAAACATTTTTGAAATGAATAACGCTCCATTTTCACCTATTTTCGCAGGAATTGAATGAAGCCCCTCATTTTTATCAAATTCCATATCCTGAAGAGAATACAAAATATCAAATCCAGCCACCCAAAACATAACCCCAAATGCCAAAAAAACAGACCAGCAAGGAATATAACCAGTTACCGCAATAGCACCTGCAATAGGGGCAAGCCCTAAAGAAACTCCCAAAATAAGATGTGCAAATTCACTAAATCTTTTAAAATAACTGTATCCTCCCAAAATTATTAAAACGGGAATACTAAGCTTAAAAGCCAAAGGATTAATAAGATATGCCACACCTATAAAAATTAAAGCATTTGCTAAAATAAAAAGCTTAATTTCACTTTCATTAATTTCACCTCTTACACTTATTCTATTTTGGGTTCTTGGATTTTTAGCATCTATATCCCTATCAACAAATCTATTTACAGCCATTGCAAAATTCCTTGCACTAATGGCTGCTAAAAGTCCTAGAACAAATAACTTCCAGCCAAACCAGCCATCCGCCGCCACAATCATAGCAATTAAAATAAAAGGTATACTAAAAATTGTATGTGAGAATGCAACAAGCTCCATATATTTTTTTATCTGCATTTAATCTCCGATAATTATTTTGTATAATTGTAACAAAAAAGGAAAAATTTGTTTGCACTCATAGGTCCCACAGCCAGCGGCAAAAGTAATTTAGCTTTAAATTTAGCCAAAAAATTAAATTATGAAATATTATCACTTGATTCTCTTAGCATCTATAAAGAAATAGACATAGCATCTGCAAAACCTTTTAAAAAAGAACTAAATGAAATAAAACATTATGGAATTAATGAAATTTATCCTAATGAAAAATTTGATGTAACAAAATTTATTGAACTTTATAAAAACATCCCTCATAAAAATATAATAATTGTAGGTGGAACAAGCTTTTATTTAAAAGCAATGCTTAAAGGTATCTCTCCAATGCCAAAAATCACTTCTGAAATTCAAAAAGAAGCAAAAAAATTCAGTTACGATAAATTAGAAAAAATAGACCCCAAATTTTGCGCTAAAATTTCTCCAAATGATACATATAGAATTACAAAAGGGGCGGAAATTTTTTTAGCTACAAATCTAGCTCCTAGTGAATATTTTAAAAAAAATCCCCCTATTCCAATTTTACCTGACATTCCAATATTTGAAATTGATGTTAATAGAGATATTTTAAGACAACGAATTAAACTTAGAACCAAAAAAATGTTTAATTTAGGTCTTATTGACGAAGTCGCATATCTTGAAAGTAAATACAAAGATAGACGCCTTCCAGCCCTTAAAGCAATAGGAATAAAAGAAGTTTTAGATTATTTTAATGGAGTTTATAATAAAAATGAGCTATATGAAAAAATAGTAACAAACACAGCGCGCCTTGCAAAAAGACAGCAAACTTTTAACAAAACTCAATTTAACACCATAAAAGCTCCTCTTGAAAAATTAGAAGACTTAATTATGAATTACAAGTTATAAATATTAAATATTGAATTCAAAATTCAACAATCATCATTTATAACTAAAAAAGCCCTTTAGCCTGTTTGCAAAGAGCTTTCCAAAGGGTTGAATTTTTAACTTTCATACATTCATTTAAATATTTTTGATTTTGAGTAAGATTTGCAAGCATAAATAAAGCTCTTGCTTTATCTTCCCCTGTTACTCTTTTTAAAAGCTCTTTTAACACTTTAATTGCTTCAGTTTTATTTTTAGAATATTTAGCATATACAAAATCCACAAAAGGTGAATAAGGATATGTTTTGAAAAAATTTTGCAAATCAATAATCTTTTTAGCATATGTAGCGGCTAAAAGATAATTTTTATTTTCAACTGCCCATCTTACGATATTTATAAAAGCATCTGTATTTCGTATATCTTTTTTCTTTTCAAGTTCCATCGTAACTTTCAAAGCTTTTTTATATTCTTTTAGATTCCATAATGCAAAAAATTTATAAAGTTGATATTTATAACAACCTTTTTTCTTTACAGCACATAAATCATTAATTGCACTTACCAAATTTTTATAATTATTCATAGTCCTAAGAACTTCTATTTTTTTTTGCATCCATTTAATAAATATCTCATCATTCGGAGAGTCAAGATATTTGTTACAAACCACAGAAGCTATATCATAATTTAAACTTTTCATTGCACAGTTATAAATTTTATTATCATATTTTTTAGAAACAGAAACATTATATTCTTTTTTTAATTGCATAGCTTTTTCACATTTTTTTTCATCTAACAGTTTTATAAAATATAATACTTTAAGTTTATTCAAAAATTCTTGTTTATTAGGGAAATATTGTTTGGATATATTTTGTAATTTATGTATAAATTTAAAGATTTTCCCATATTTTTTAAGTTTGAATAAAATTTCAGCTTTTTTTACCAATGCTTTTTGAGCAATATTACTATCTTGATAATTTTTGATAATTTCATCTATATAATAAAGCTGTTTAGTGATATTTTTATCAGGCACATTAAATAAAACTTTATCTCTTAAAATAGTTACTTGATCTGAAAAATCTCCATATGGAAATTTTTTGAGATAAAGATTTATAAAATTAAGTGATATTTTATATTTTCCTGCTTCATAACTCCATTTTGCAAGATTATATAAAAGAGGCTCATATAAATCATTAAATTTTTTTAATTTTTTTAAAATATCTTCTCCTATATTAATCGCCAAAGAATACATTTGATGAGAGGCCAGCATTTTTGCAAGTTCATATGCTTTTTGCTTATTTTTAAGTAAAAATTTTTTATTTGCATTATAAATTTTAAGATAATATTTATAAGCCTTTTTAAACTGACCTTTATTCATATATCTACTTGCAAGTCTTGCAGCAGCAAGTGAAGCTGTATCAATATTTTTAGTTGAATAAAGAACACTCTCATATAAATTCATAGCTTTTTTAGCATCTCCAACAGAATATAATTGATCAGCCAAATAAATTTTTGCCAAATCCGCTATATTTGTATTTGGATATTCTGTAATAATCCTGTTAAAAAAATAACTTGCATCACTTAAAAATCCCATTTTAGAGTATGATTTTGCCATTAAAAGCAGCACTTTTGGTAAATGCTCATCATATGCATACCTTTTTATCCATTTTTTACCTATTTCTATTAAATCTTCAAACTTATTATTTTTTTCCAAATAAACCATTTTCATATATAATATATCAGGTAAAAATATAGAATTTGGGAAATTTTTTATAAACTCATCAATATTATCTGTTTCATCTTTATTTGCATTGAATCCTTTCAGTATCTGAAAATAAGCTCTTACATCCTGAGCCTGTTCATTAATATTAATAGGATTTTCTCTTTCATCAACGGCGCCTATATAAATTTTTGGTGAATCTTTAAAATAAAAATTAAGCCCTTCTGGCTTTTTTTTTGATAAAAAGAATTCATCTCCCGCAATAATTATCCATTTTTTTGCTTTTTTATTATTATTTAATTTTAAAAGTGGATTGGCATACAAATTATCAGTTTTTGAAAAAATTATATATTTTTTATTAACAAGAATTTTAAGCTCAAATTTTTTAGCAAAAATAAATTTAAATTTAAAAAAACGACTTTTGATATTAAAAACAGAAGTTGAGGGATTATTATTAAAAAAACAATCAATTTCTTTTGTTTTAGGGATACATTTAAAAGCAAATTTATTATATAAAGTTAAAATTTCATTTGCTTCATTGTTTTTTTGATAATAATCTACATTTATTTCAAGACCAAATAAAATAAAAGGGAAAAAAAGAAAAAAAAATTTCAAATTAAACCTTTAATTTAAAAAGAAAAATGCATACCGGCACCAATTATATTACCTGCTACAATACCAAAATAAACAGTTCCTGCAAGTAATATAAGCTGACCAATTAAACTTCCTGCTGACATTTTAACAGCAGCTTCATTTTCAGATTTATCAAAATAAATATGTTTTATAATCCACACATAATACCCCACTGCTAAAGCAGAATTAAGTACAGCAATCAAAACTATAGGCCAAAGTCCTGCATCCACTCCTGCATAAAAAGCAACTGCTTTACTCAAAAACCCTGCAAGCAATGGAATACCGGCTAATGAAAACAATTGCACTGTAAAGAAAAGTGAATGTAGAGGGGCTCTTTTCCCCATACCTTTAATATCTTGTAAAAATTTTACTCCTGCTTCTCTTCTAAAATCATTCAAAATCAAAAACACACTTGTTTGCATAAAAATATAAGCTACAGCATAATATAAAATTCCTGCAAAAGAATAAATACTTGCAGCTGCAGCAAAAGGAATTAATGCATAACCACTATGAGCTATTGAAGAATAAGCCAAAATTTTAGAAATTCTTTTTTGCCATAAAGCCATAAAGTTTGCTAAAGTCATAGTAACAATTGCAAAAAAACTAAAAATTAAAACAGTAGCAACTGGGTAAGCTATCATAAATTTATAAAAAGCCTTAAAAGTCGCTACTAAAACAACACTTTTAATAACCCCACTCAAAATCGCTGCTGCTGCATGATTTACTTGAGAATAAGCATCAGCCGCCCATGCATGCATTGGCACAATTGTAAGCTTATAAAAAATACCAGCAAGCATAATAGCTACAGCTATTAATGTAAATTTACCACTTACATTCATATCTGAATAATTAAAAGATTCACTTGTAAAACTAAAAAGTGCAAATCCTAATAAAATAATACCACTAGCAACCGCTCCTGCAATAAATGCTTTAATAGCACCTTCTGAATTATTAAAATTTCTTATATTTGCAACCAAAATATAAGAAATAATAGCCACTACTTCAAATAAAACAATAAATAAGAAAAAATTATTTGTTTCAAGTAAACCTAATGAAACAGCTCCTAAAAAAAGCATCTGTGCAATTAAAGGTCTCTCAAACCCTGTAAGGGTAAGTGAAACTGCAGCTAATGTTGCTAAAAGTGCAAACTCCATAATCATAGTTGCTTTCGTCATTACAAAATAAGGAAAAACAGAATTTAAAGACTGTCCTTGATACACAAAATAAGCTGCCACTATAAAAGCTACAACAGCTATCATTTTTGCAATAAAAATATTATTCCTGTAAAATAGTGGAATTAATAACCCTGTTGCAATTAATACTATAAAACTCATCACATACCTCCAAAAAAGCTAGAAAATGCTTTATTTGCTACATCAAAAATCGGTTGAGGAACAATTCCAAAATAAACAATCAAGAATGCGAAAACTGCCAACGCAAATTTTTCAGCCGCACTCATTTCAAAAGTTGAATTTAAAACTATTTCACTAGGCTCTCCGTGAATAGCACGTCTTACAGACCAGATAATATATCCAGCACTTATAAATCCTCCAAGTGCAATAACGGCTATCCACCATCCAAATGATTTAACAGCTGAGATTATAATTGTAAGTTCTCCTACAAATCCCATTGTTCCAGGAAGCCCAAGAGCCGCCATACCTGCTAATATAAAAATAGCACTTGCATAAGGAGCATATTTCATAATTCCACCCATTTCATTCATATACCATGTATGAGTTTTATGATGCAACCATCCTGCAATTAAAAACAGAGGTGAAATTATTAAAGCATGACCTATCATCTCATATAAAGATGCACTAAGACCATCATATGTCATAGTAGCAATTGCTACAACGACAAGTCCCATATGGGAAATAGACGAATAAGCAACCATTTTTTTAATATGCTTTTCATAAATAGCAAGCATTCCTGCAAAGAATGTTGTAAGAAGACCAAAAACTACCATCCATAAAGCAAATTCCCTTGTAGTCGCCGGCAAAAGTTCCACTGTAAATCTTATAAGTCCGTAAGCTCCCATTTTAAGTAACACCCCAGCTAGTAATACTGAAATACTACTTGGTGCTTGAACATGCGCATCAGGAAGCCATGTATGAAAAGGGAATAATGGAAGTTTTGCTGCAAAACCTGCAAACATAAGCCACCAAATAAGTGCAGGTGTTGTAAGAGCAGCTTCTTTTATCTGTGTTATATCCCAATAACCTGTCTGTTTATATAAAAGAAAAAATCCAACAAACATAAACATAGCAAAAACATGCGTATAAAGAAAAAATTTAATAGCTGCGTAAATTCTTCTTTCAGCTCCCCACATACCAATTAAGAAAAGCATTGGAACTAGTGTAAGTTCCCAAAACATGAAAAACCATAAAACATTTGTTGTCATAAATACACCAAAAATCGGTCCACTAAATAAAATTAGTAAACTAAAATAAGATGCCTGATTTTTTTCATTCCATGATGTAAATACAACTAAAATTAAAAGCAGCGATGTTAATAAAAGCATAGCAACACTTAATGCATCTACTTGCAAAGTTAAATCAAAATTAAATGCAGGAACCTGTAAATATGTCCCAAGTTGCAAAAAACCATGAGCAGGTAATTGATGCAACCAACTAAGAGAGATAAAAAACAACACTAAAAACCATCCAAGCGCAATATATTTTGTAATATGTTCAGCTCCTTTTGTTAAAAAATAGACAAGGATCGATAAAAATATAGGCGCGAATATAATATCTATAGCTACCATTTACAGCCCCTTTACAATTATTAAGATTGCTATAACAATAATCGCAACTCCAAGAACCATTTGTCCCATATAAGAACCGATTCTTCCGCTATGCCCTGATTTGAATACATTATGTACTCCTTGAGTAAACGGAACTGTTCCATTTACAATAAAATCAATAATATATGTATCAAACCATCTAGCAGATGCAGCTATTGCATTAACAAATATATGTTTACTAATCCAACTAATCATAGTTTCAACATAATATCCGTTAAACAATATCTGATGAATTGTTTGAACAAAATTATGAGAAGCTATTTTATAAAGCAGGTTAAGACCTTTTAAATAAAGACCTACAACTATTAAAAATAAAATAAGCATTCCTGTAAGCATAAATGCTGTTAAACCTTCAATTTCAGGTTCAACCACTTCTTTACCTACAATATAATGAACAATATTACTTTGCCAAATTGCAATAAAAAGAGTTACAAACGCTAAAATACCTAATGGAAGTCTAATCCAAAGATTACTAGGTTTATGAACACTACCGGCTATATCTTCATTTCTTGGCTCACCCAAGAAAATCAAAACCCAAAGTCTTGTAATATAAGCAATAGAAAGTAAGGCTGCAATTGTTACAAATATTGCCGTAAATCCGTTACCCCATTCCCATGCAGCACTAAGTACCATCTCTTTTGAGAAAAATCCACTAAAAGGAGGAACACCTGCAAGGGAAAGTGAACCCATAGCCATAAAAAGAGCTACTAAAGGAGCAGTTTTTATAAGACCTCCAAGTTTCCACGCATCTTTTGTATGATGAGCTATATAAATAACTGCACCGGCTGAAAGGAATAGTAATGCTTTAAAAATAGCATGGTTTACAAGATGAAGCATACCAGCTGCCAAACTTCCTACTCCAAGTCCCACAAACGCTATTGAAAGGTGAGACATTGTTGAATAAGCAAGTATTTTTTTAATCTCTTTTTGAACCAGTGCACTGGTTGAACCTATAAATGCTGAAAGTGCCGCAACATTTGCCACAATAAACAGGGCATCTGTATAATGGAAAAAGTCAAACATTCTAGCCACAATATAAATACCGCTGTTAACCATTGTAGCACCATGGATTAACGCTGAAACAGTTGTAGGACCTTCCATAGCGTTCATAAGCCAAGGATACAAAGGAAACTGTCCAGATTTCCCAATAGCACCCATAAAAATAAATAAAGCTGCAACCAAAGCTACCGTTTTATTTATTTTACCGGCATCTGCCAAATGATTAAGTTCTACCAAGTTTACAGTATGAGCAAAAGCATATAAAAGAGCAATTGCCGCTAAAATAAAAATATCCCCAAATCTTGTATAAAGAAAAGCCTGCATACCTGCATCCGCCGCTGATTTTTTATGATACCAAAAGCCTATTAAGGCGTAACTTGCAAGTCCCATAAATTCCCAACCTACAAATGCACCAATTAGATCTTTTGTAATTACAAGTAAAATCATACCACCGATAAAAAACAATACTTTTGCATAATATCTTGGCTGGTCAGGATCTTCTCCCATATAATCATGGGCAAAATGAATATCCGCAAAACCAAGTCCTGTTGCAATTAACAGCATAATAATTGAAAGATGATCTATATAGATACCAAACGGCAATGTAAAATTACCATAATGTATCCAAGGTATATCGAAACTAATTACTGTTCCTGAATGTTTTACAAATAAAACAATACTTGCAATAAATAAAATTGCTCCAACTATTTCTGCCGTCCAAAAAGCCAAAGGCTGTTTGAATTTACCTAATATATAAGCTACTGCCGCACCTACAAACGGTGCTATTAATAAAATCATTACTGCATTATTCATCTTCCACCACCTTATCTAGATGATCTGGGATTATTTCACCAGTTATTCTATTTGTAAGAATAAATATTAAAACTCCAGCTGCCGCTTCAAGAGTTGCTATAACAATTATCACATAAGCAATAGCCAAATCTCTTGTAAGTCCAAAATGATACGCTCCGCTTGCAAGAAGCAAAATAACCGCATTTAAAAGCATTTCAAGAGAAAAAAAGATTCTTAAAAAATCACTCTTACTCGTTACTCCATAAAGCCCTACTGCAAACAAAATCAAAGCAGTAATGGCATCTATATAAAATCCTGTCATTTTTATTCCTTTCCATATTTAAGGGTATGTAACATTCTAATACTTCCATAAAGAATACTTGCTGCTACAACTCCCATAAATACCGCTATTAATGCATAATTGTCCGTAAATACTTTTACCTGGTCTTGTAAAGAAATAGTTTTATGTGCCGCTTCTACAGGTATTAAAAACGGAACTATCATAAGACCTATTAAAACAACTGTAACAATAGCAACAGCCCACGGTCTAATTTTAAATTCAGGAAATTTAGAGCCTATAACAGTTACACCAAAGAGTGTTAAAACAACAATTCCTCCAGTATATACAAAAATTTGAAAAAGACCTAAAAGTTTTTCATCAAGTAAAATATAATAAATTCCTAAAAAAAACATCATAGAAATAAATGCCAATACTGCAGGAACTGTTTTAGTTTGAGCTAAACTCATAACCGCCAATATTATAACCATTGCAAGGATTAAAATACTCATTTTTCCTCTCCTTTTTCAGCTTCAGCCTTTTTTTTCGCTTCAGCTTCGGCTTTTTTCTTAGCCATCATTTCAGCTTTTTTTCTTGCTTTTTCTTCTTCTTCTCTTTTTTTCTCTTCAATCCACTCCTCAGGCACATCAACTCTCACCCAAAAATTATCAAGGGCATCTTCTGTTCCCTCAGTAATCATATTTATATCTCCACCTGAAAGTTTAATAGCTTTTTCAGGTTTAGTAGGACAAACATCTTCACATAAACCACAAAAAATACATATAGATAAGCTAACTTCCGGTACTTTATTTGGTCTTTTAATAGGAAGAGGTTTCATTTTAATTGCATCAACAGGACAAATTTTATTACATGCATCACATCCTGTACATATATCATATCTTACTTCGTGTCTTCCTCTAAAAATAGCCGATTTATGAGCTGATTCTGTTACAAAATCATTAACAGCTCTTCTTGGTTCTTTTACACCTTTTAAAACCCTGATTATTTTTTCTGACATTTGAAACAGCATCTTAAACTCCTAATATATATAGTTTGGCAAATATAATCCAAACAAGATTTAAAATAGCAAGAGGAGTTAACCAGCTCCATGTAAATTTAAGCATTTGATCAAGTCTAAGTCTTGGATTTGATGCTCTGATTGCAACCATTAAAATACCTAAAAGAACTATTTTAATAAACAGCCATAAAAAGCTATCAAAGCCCCATCCTCTAAATCCTCCAAAAAACAGTGTAACTGCAGCAGCTGAAACCACCAATATTTCGGTAAATTCTGCAAATTTAAGTAACACATAATTTGTTCCTGCATATTCTGTATAAAATCCGTAAACAATTTCCTGTTCTGCGTCTGGAATATGAAAAGGAGGCTGTTCTAAAATTCCCAGCATTGTAATAATAAAAATAACTGCCCCCGGAAGTAAAATCAGTGTTGTAAGATATGTATTTGAATACATAATATCATATAAATTCATTGTTCCAAAAAGAAGTGCAGGGGATAGTGCCGCTAAGAAAAATGGCGCTTCCATAGAAATCATTTGAGATAAAATTCTCATACCTCCTAAAAACGAATATTTATTGTGACTTCCAAACCCTGTAAGAAATAATAAAAACGGTTCAACTCCAATTAAAACAACTAAGCCTAATACACCGTAATTTGTATCTAGTATACCGTGCCCATGATTAATAAGCGGAGTCCAAGGAATTAAAATAACAGGCAGTGCCGCTACAAGTGGTGTAATAATTGGAATAATATTAAATAAATACGGGTCCGCACTTTTTGGTGTAATAGACTCTTTTGTCAGGAGTTTAAAAACATCCCAGACTGTCTGCAAACTCCCTCCTGGTCCGTTAAAATGAGGACCTACCCTTTTATGAACATAAGCAAGTGTTTTTCTTGCAAAGTAGAAAATAAAAAATGTCCATAAAAGCAAAAACAAAAGCCCCGGAAAAACAAAAATATAAAATAAAGCTGCTCCTACACTCATATTAACTCCTTATCTATCCAGGTCACCCTGACAGATATGCATACTTCCATATAAAAGCGGAATATCTGATAGGGTTTTCCCTGAAATTAATCTGTCTAAAACCATTGTGTGATTTACACTTGGTGCTCTTAATTTAAGTCTGTATGGAGAAGTAGATTTATCCATTGTAACTAAATGCATAAGCATCTCACCCCTGGCCCATTCAACTCTTGTCACAGCCTCACCAGCTGGCATACGGCGCGGCATTCTGACCAAATGGTCTTTTGCCGGATTCATTTCACCAGCTTCCACACCTTCTTCGATTTTTTTCATTGCCTGTTTGATTAAATCAATAGACTGATTTACTTCTTTTACAATTATAAAAAGTCTGTCTCTTGCATCTCCGTTTTCACAGGTTACATAATCCATTTCAAGCTCACCGTATCCTGCATAAGGCTCATCAATTCTAACATCTGTTTTAAATCCGCTAGCCCTTGCAATAGGCCCTGCTAAATAAAACTCTTCCACATCATCTTTTGTAAAAATTCCGTTATCTTTAGCCCTGCTTACCATAAGCGGGTTTTTTAAGAAAATATCATTAATATCGTCTTTTACTCTTTCCCACTCATTAATAGCTTTATTTAACGTTTCAAACCATGCTTTATAATCATTAAGAGGATATCTAACACCACCAGGTTCCACACAGGCAGTTGCAATTCTAGCCCCTGAATAATCTTCTAAAACATCAAGAAAATACTCTCTTACATCAAGACACCACATTAAAAATGTCTGAAGTCCCATTGTTCCAAAAAATCCACCCATAGAAATTAAGTGACTTGCAATTCTTCCTGTTTCACCTAAAATTACCCTCATAAATTTAGCAAAAGGGGTAATCTCTTTTCCTGCAATTTCTTCAACTGCCTGAGAATAACAAATCATAGGATTTGGATTATCCATAAAGCATATTCTCTCAACCGCTACAATAGTTCCTATAAAATCTTTTCTCTCAGCTAAATTTTCTAACGCTCTCCAAACATATCCTATATCAGCATCTACTTTTTCTATATTTTCTCCATTTACATACACTTTAAGTCTAATAGGTCCGCTTGCAGGATGTGTAGGTCCCCAGTTAAGAACAGTTCTACTTCCTTCTTTATCAAATGTTTCTTCATTTTCTTCATATTCTTCAAAAAACTCTTCTGAAATAGAATTTACATTTTCTATTAAATTTTTTTCATGAGCTTTCCAGTCAAAATCCTTTCTAAAAGGAAATTTTCCATAATAATCACGGCTAATTAAAAAGTATCTTAAATTTGGATGACCTTTAAATTTCACTCCATAAGTTGAATAAGCTTCAAGTTCATGCCACTTAGCACTTGGCATTAAAGGAGTAATAGAATCTATCTCACAATTTTCAAGTTCTCTTGGCAAATCAACTTTTAGCCATACATTTTTTTTATCTTTTAAATTTTCAAGAAAATAATTTACTTCTATTTTGTTATCATCAATAAAATCAGTAGGAGAAACAGTTGAACATGTTTTAACTCCAGCCTCTTTTAAGTCTTTTATTAAGTTTAATAAATCTTCTTTATTTTTAAGTTTTGCCTTAACCCAGTTAGATTTATAATCTTCAACATATTCTGTTTCATATTTATTTAAAATATTTTTTAATTTTTCCATTACCATCCTTTAAAACTTCATCTTTTTCCAAAGTCCACCCTGACTTGAAGCACTAGGCTCACCTCTTTTTATTTTTTCTTTAAGCTCTTCAAGCCCTGCAATAATAGCCTCAGGTTTTGGAGGACATCCTGCTACAAATACATCCGCAGGAAGTATTTCAGTCATATTTTTAATAACAGACTGGGAATCATTATAAGGACCGCCATCATATGCACATGCTCCTATTGCCACTACATATCTAGGTTCTGGCATTTGTTCATAAGTCCTAAGAAGTGCAGGGAGTATTTTTTTACTTACAAGCCCTGTAATAAAAATAATATCCGCTTGTCTGGGAGTTGGAGTCATAATATAACCGTATCTTTCCCAGTCATATCTAGGTCCCATTGCAGCAAGCATTTCAAGTGAACAACATCCGCTACAAAAATGGACTATCCAAGGAGACTTGCTCCTTGCGTAATTAAAAAAATCAAGAACTTTTAGCATTTCTATACTCCTTCATACTAATTGTAATAGCTGCAAACATCAATACACCAAACACCATTGCCCATTTTAAAGCATCAGGGTTATCAGCAAATACGAAAAGTGAGAAAAACAACCCAGCCATATCAAACACAATAAAAGCAATAGCAAATATAAAATATTTGAAATTTGCTTTCATAGGTACTTCACTACTTGGTGGAAGACCGCACTCAAAATGGTCATTTTTTACTTCTCCAGGATTAAACGGTGCAACCATAATCCCAACAAAATATAAAAACAATATACCTGCTAATATACCAGAGGCATATATTAATACAGTAACCATATATTCTCCTTTTTTTGAAATATTATCAAATATAGTCTAGTTATTTAGTTTAATATACCGAAATATAAGTTAAAATTATAATAAATCTTCTCTTATTTATTAAAATAATATTAAAAATGTTACTATTTGTAATATTTATATAATAAACCCTAGTGCTTTTTGACTATCGAAAGCATTTCCTTTTTCTTTCTTTATCTCTTCTATAAAATCGTTAACCATAAAAACAGCCTTTTTTCTAAGAGCCACTTTTAATGCCGTATTTTTTATAACAAGTTCAATTTCTGCACCACTTAGTTCATATTTTACTAACTCTTTAATATTAAAATCTTCTTCATAATCAGCTTTTTTAGGAAGTTTAATCTCCCATAATTTCACTCTTTCTTTAAATGAAGGCTTTTCAAATTTTATTTTTCTGTCAAATCTTCTTGAAAAAGCAGTATCAAAAGTTTCAAGTAAGTTAGTAGTGGCAATTAATATTCCTTCAAATTTTTCAAACTGCTCAAGAAAAATATTTTGCATTTGATTGTGCATTTTATCTGCACTTGAAAAGCTTGATGTAGTTCTGATTGAGAGAAACTGATCTGCTTCATTTAGTAACAAAATAGGTTTTATTTTAAGCTTTTCAGATATTTCCATATATTCATCAAACATTTTCCTTACATTTTTTTCACTCTCACCCACATACATAGAAAG
>JALUWM010000048.1 GCA_027019465.1 Campylobacterales bacterium | reverse complement strand
AGTACATTCATCACGGCTCCAATCTTATCCAATTTGGAGGAATAATATTAGCTTGATTTATATTTTTATTATTAAACCATCTCATGGGTGCAACAACAATTTTGTCAGGATTATTGTTTAACCAAGCTCCCCACCAGCTAAAACTACTATTTGCTATTATATTATGCTTGCATTGACTCATTAAGTGCATATCTCTATAACTATTTTCATCTTTATTCCAATCAACTATATATAAATTATAATCAAATTTTTCAAATATAGATTTTGCATAGGTATTATCATTAGTAAAAACAATAAATTTAGGATTTTGAATTTTAGTTTGCATATACCGTATTGCCCTTTTATAATACTCCTTGGTACATATATTACCAAATAGTTTTTTATCCTGCGGATTAGTCAGATAATCCCCACCTCTTATATGGATTGAAATACTATTTCCTGAAATCAAATCAGATTCTCTGCTGGATAATATTGTTTTAAATTGGAATAATTGCTTCATTTCATCATTAATTTTGTTGATATATTGGTTGGTTTGAAAATATCCTTCAACATAAAAATTGTTATACTTTTTATAAAATATTTTATTGTCAATATAAAAATTATTTTCTTTAAAATGAAAAGAGCCAAAGCAATAGTTTTTATTAAAAATTTTATTTTCAATTTTAAACAATAGAGGATATTTTGACATAAGGGCATTAACTTCTGAAGAAGAAGCCAACTCTTCTCTAATGCCAAATACTTTTTCTAATTCATACCCATAATGGAGGTCATAAGTATCAAACAAAGATAAATCTAATTTTAGATTGCATTTTTTCTCAACTGACAGATATTTATAAAAGGAATATTGGAACATTTGGTTTCCAAGCCCACCTATTATTTTTCCTACTATCATGCTATCTTTCTATTGCTAAGTAATTCATACAGCGGAAATTTTCCAATGTATAATCATATTGTTCAATTTTCACAAGCCCATTATATAAGCTATGGTAAATATCAAAATTCTCATGTAAAAGATTCCAAAAATCCTTAAAAAAAATTCTATTCTCTATATTTGGTTCATCGACTTCAAATTGAATTACTTTAATTCTTTTTTCCTCTAAAAGTCTCTGTGCACCTAATAAAATATTATATTCATAACCTTGCACATCCATTTTTAAAAAATCTATTTGCTTAATTTCATATTTAATACAGAAATCATCCAATTTTTCAATATTTACCTCTTCGGAATAACTACAATTTTTAGCCAATAAACTTGCACTTCCCTGTGCTTCATAATCATAAAAAATTTTTAATTTTTCTTGCTTATTTCCAAATCCAATATTATAAGCAAAACAATTCTTTTGTTGTGGAATATTTTCCACAAGTTGCTTGAAGGTAGGCAAGGAAGGTTCAAACATATACAATTTATAAAAATGGTTGTGGTATTTCTTTTGAATATACTTAGACCAATCTCCTACATTAGCACCTATATCAAATATCACACCATTTTGAATTTTTTCTTTTAACTGTTTAATTATATATAATTCACCACTGTAGTCTGCATACCCACTTGCAACACCAAAATTCATTCCATACATGGAAAGTTTATTTAAAAAACTCCATAATGAAAAAAAATTTTTATTCCTAATAATTTTTGACAATGTATGGTTCATATAACGATTCCTCTTATTTAATTTTTTACCAACTTCAATATTATATTTTGGAAAACTGTATAATACCTATATTCACCGAATAGACAATAAAAAAGTAATCCAAAAAAATTATACCCTTGTAAAATAATCCACTTAAATGATATACCTTGATTGTATGATTGTTTTATTTTAAGTTCTTCTTTCATTCTTCTAAAAAGATATTTTGGATTATTTCCTATCCCGCCTAAATAAAATTTAGAGACAACTATATTAACATATTTTATTCTATAATTTTGTAATCTCTGTAACCTTTGCAACATATCTCCATCCGCAAGAATTTTATAATCTAAATTAAAATATAATCTTTTCATATATGAAGATTTAAAAAAAGCAGCTTGATGTGGAACTATTTTTTTATTACCATATTCTTGAATAAATCTATTTTTATAATATATATTCACTTTTCCTGAAACAACAGTATCTTCATCTTCCATGTTATTTGCAATTGTTTCTATTATGTTTTTATTATAAAAACTATCCCCTGCATTCATAAAGTTCATCCAATCACCGTTAACAACATCTATTCCCTTATTCATTGCATTATATATACCACCATCTTTCTCACTAACCCAATAATCAATCTTATCTTCATACTTCTTAACAATATCAACAGTTCCATCATTTGAACCACCATCTATGATGATATACTCAACATTGTCATAAGTTTGATTTATGACACTTAAAATGGTCTCTTCTAAGAACTCTCCGCCATTAAAGACTACTGTAACTATGCTTATCAAAGGCTTATCTTCATAGGACTTTTTAAAGTATCCTTTTGTTCTAAGTCCACCTTCACCTTTTCTGCCTTCACTCTCAGGCAAAAAGAGCATTGACTCAAATTTATCTTCAGGATTATTAATTACGATAGGTTTTTCTTTTGTAAGCAGCCTTGTTGTGCTGTAATTTTCATCTAAGCATATTGTATTAATCATTTAAATCTCATCCATTAACCCTGATCTTCAATCTATCAACATAGTTTTTATTGTATTTTTGATAATATTTATCTGTTTTTTAGTAAGCTTCATATTTGTTTTATTGATGACTCTTTGAATGGAAATAGTCCTTATTTGATCCAATACCACATAGCTATCGTTTTGTATTTTAACTCTTGTTGGATAGTCTTTATGTGTT
>JALUWM010000047.1 GCA_027019465.1 Campylobacterales bacterium | reverse complement strand
TTCAAAAATCAATTAGAAAACTTGAAATTATTGAAAAAATGCAAGAAAGCGGTCAAGTTAACCTTTTAACTAAAAAAGAGAGATTAATTCTTGAAAGAAGAAGAGCTAAACTTGAACAAGTTATCGGGGGTATTAGAAATATGAAAAAAGTTCCTGATATGCTTTTTGTTATTGATACAGAAAAAGAAAAAATAGCAGTTGCTGAAGCAAATCATTTAGGTCTTCCTATTGTTGCACCGCTTGATACAAACTGTGACCCAGATGTAGTTGATTACCCAATTCCAGGAAATGATGATGCAATCAGAAGTGTAAATTTATTTTGTAAAACTATAGCTGATGCAATTATTGAAGGAAAAGCTCTTGCAGAAGCTACTGAAGAAGAAGCTCCTGTAACAGAGGAAGAAATGGCTGGAGAAATCAAAGAGATTAAAGAAGAAGCTGCAAGCGAAAATAAAAATGAAGAAGAAATTGCAAAAGAAGTAGAAGAAATTAAAACTGAAAAAGAGGAGGCATAATATGGCAAATGTTACTGCTGCAATGGTAAAAGATTTAAGAGCTAAAACGGGCGCTGGAATGATGGACTGTAAAAAAGCCCTTGTTGAAGCCGAAGGTAATGAAGAAAAAGCAATTGAAATTTTAAGAAAAAAAGGTCTTGCAAAAGCTGCTCAAAAAGCAGACAGAAATGCAGCTGAGGGAAGAATCGAAATCAACATTACACCGGATTTCAAAAAAGGAAGTATGGTAGAAGTTAACTGTGAAACCGACTTCGTTGCAAAAACAGATGAATTTATTGAATTTACAGATGAAATAGCAAAAACAATAAATACTAATGATATTGCAGATGAAGAAACTTTAAATAGTGCTTCTTTTGGTAGCGGAACTTTTGAAGAAGAACTTAAAGCAAAAATTGCAAAAATCGGTGAAAATATCGTTGTTAGAAGAATGGCTACAATCAAAGCTCCTGAGAATGGAATTGTAAACGGATATATTCACGCAGGCGGAAAAGTGGGTGTTTTAGTTGCGGCGGCTTGTGATAAACCTGAAACTTGTGAAGCAATCAAAGATACTTTAAAAGATATCGCAATGCACGCAGCAGCAATGAAACCTCTTTATTTAAATCCTGAAAGTGTTCCTGCTGATGTTTTAGAAAAAGAAAAAGAAATTGCAACAGCTCAACTTTTAAAAGAAGGTAAACCTGAAAAAGTAATTGAAAAAATTATTCCAGGTAAAATAAAAAGATTTTATCAAGATAACTGTTTAACAGACCAAGAGTTTGTAAAAGCAGAGAAAAAAGAAAGTGTTGCTGAGGCTTTAAATAAAGCAGCAAAAGCGGCTGGTGGAAGTGCTAAACTTGTTGATTTCATTAGATTTGAAGTTGGAGAAGGTTTAGTTAAAAACGCTTGTAATATGGCAGAGGAAGTAGCAGCGGCTTTAAAATAAGCCCTGTTTTTTTCTTCTTTTATAAAAAGTAACAGACACTGAAAAATAAATGAATGAGAAGATTGGTATATGGGTGTTTAATTATTAATTTTAAGTGTTAAGTTATATAAAATAACGAATATACTAAATAACCAACCAACGAATAAACTAATCATTTTGCTATAATTTCATAAAAAGGCTTTTTGTGCTTAAGGCTAAAAATATATCTCATTCTTTTGATTATCCGCTTTTTGAAGATATAAGTTTTGAAATTAAAGCAAAAGAAAAAATAGCTATTATTGGGAAAAGCGGAAGCGGAAAATCTACATTTTTGCATATTTTATCTACATTTTTAAAACCAAAAAGCGGAGAAGTTTTTTATAATGGTAAAAATTTATATTCTCTAAAAGAAAAAGAATTTATTAAAATTAGAAAAAAAGAATTTGGAATAGTCTTTCAGTTTCATTATCTTTTTAATACGTTTAGTGCAAGAGAAAATATTGAAGCTGCTGCACTTTTGAGTGAAAGAGAAATAGATGAGAAACTTTTAAAAAGGCTTGATATTTTTGATGTTTTAAATCAAAATATTCAAACCCTAAGCGGTGGACAGCAACAAAGAGTTAGTATTGCTAGAGTATTAACTAAAAAACCAAAAATTATTTTTGCAGATGAACCTACTGGCAATCTTGATAAAGTTAATGCAAATGAAGTTATGCAAATCCTTAGTGAATATTGCGAAAAAAATGATGCTGCGTTAATTACAGTAACTCACGATGCGGAAATAAGTAAATTTTTTGATAAGGTTTATGAGCTTAAAAATAAAAGGCTTAATATTTGGAAATAGCAAGGTTTCTTACCGATGTGAATGTAGTAACTTTTTTACTTTTATTTATAAGATTTGCTTCTTTTTTATCTTTTATTCCTTTTTTTAATTTCCCCGTAATTCCTATGAATTTAAAGGCCGCTTTTGCCTTATGGCTTAGTATTTTATTTTTTCCAATGATTCCAAAAGTTAGTTTTGATATAAATGTAATGACTCTTTTTCTTGCTATTATAAGTGAGGTTACTCTTGCTTTTTTAGTTGGAAGTGCTTTAAGTATGGTTTTCGATATTTTAAGATATGCAGCCGAGCAGATAAGTTTTGTTATGGGATTTACAATGGCAAGTGTTTTTGACCCGAATTTTGGAGTGCAGTCAAATATTGTAGGACAATTTTTTGTTTGGGTGGCAATTTTGATTTTTTTTGCTTTTGGGGGAGATCATTTGGAAATATGGCTTATTGCTAAGAGTTTACACTCTTTGCCTCTTGGGGCTGTTTTTGATGTTCATGCTTTTTATCAGTTTTTTGTAGATTATATGTATAAATATTTTGTTCTTGGATTTTCTTTGGCTTTTCCTGTTTTGGCTGTGTCAC
>JALUWM010000046.1 GCA_027019465.1 Campylobacterales bacterium | reverse complement strand
GATAAAAAAGATAACAATATCACTGAAAAATGGTAAAATTGATAAAGAAATCTTATGAGAAATTCACTCGTGAACTTTAGTCAGCATATTGGGATTAGAAGATTGGATTTTTCAGAGGGTTCAATTGTAAGTGCCCTGCTTTTGATTTTTAATAAAAGAGAAGCTAAATTTTCTTATCAAAAAGTATGGGTTTTATATGTGGTTGGTGGAAGTGTCGGACTTCTTTCTGGAATGATAGGAGTTGGAGGCGGAAGTTTGATTATGCCAATTTTAATTTTACTTGGATATGAAGCAAAAAGAGCGGCTTATGCAGTTAGTTTCGTGATTCCATTTTCTACACTTGGAGGATTTTTTACTTATCTTTCATTTGTACATATGGATTGGATTTTGCTTGGAGTTGTAACAGTTGCCGCAATTATTGGTGGATATTTAGGTGATTTGATCATGCATTACCGCTTAACTCCGCAACAAGTTAAAAAACTTATTGCAGTTGTTTTAATACTTTTAGCAATAAAAATGCTATTTAAATTGTTATAAGGATAAAGAATGTTAAATATTATGAAAAAAATCGCTGACTGGTTAGTAGAACACGAAGAAGAAATGGCAGAAGATTGCAAACTTCCTGATGAGGTTATAAATGAGTGGGAAGAAACAGTCGATGATATAATGAAAAGAATGGAAGATAATCATAAAACAAATACTGCTCAATATGATATGTTAAAAGATATAAAACAAAGAATTGAAGAGATAAAGTCAAAAAGAGCAAAAGAGTGCAAGATAAAATAAATTGATATTTAATTATATCTTTGATATACTTAGGATATACAAAGTATCAAAGGAATAAAAATGATTGCTACAATTTCAAAATGGGGAAATTCACAAGGTTTAAGATTTCCAAAAAATATATTAAAAGAAACTAATTTATCAATAGGAGATAAAGTTAAATTTATAGTCCAAGATGAAAAAATAATTTTAGAACCTATAAAAAAAAGAAAAAAATATAATATTAAAGAGTTAGTTAAAAAAATCCCAGCTGATTATAAACCTTATGAAGAATTTAATGATAAATCAGGATTAGAAGAATGGTAAAGTATATCCCAGACCAAGGAGACATAGTTATTTTAAATTTTGACCCTCAAAGTGGACACGAACAAAAAGGTAGAAGACCGGCAGTTATTGTAAGTAATAAAATTTTCAATAAATATGTAGGACTTACTTTTGCTTGCCCTATTACAAATACAAAAAGAAATTTTCCATTTCATATAAGATACAATGGGGAAAATGTAAGTGGTTATATAATGACAGAGCAATTAAAATCAATAGATTATAATTCAAGAAAAATTAAATTTATTGAAAAAATAGATGAAGATACAATGGATGAAATTTTAGGGATAGTTGAGAGTATTGTTGAGAAGACAGTATGAAAAAACCATCTTTATTAGACCTTGTCTTCTCTTTTTTTATCCTCGGGCTTACTGCTTATAGTATGGCTATGCTTGAAGAACTTAAGCAGTTAAACAACAAAAAAAAGTGGTTAAGCAATGAAGAGATAGATAAAGCATTAGCAATGGTGCAGTTATACCCAGGACCTATTTTTATAGATTTGGCAATTTATATCGCTTATAAATTGCGGGGAATCACGGGAGCGTTTTTGGCTTTTTTTGCATTTTTACTTCCTTCATTTATTATTATGCTTATTTTATCTTTTGTATATTTTCATTATGGTAAAATTTCCTATATTCATCCGTTTTTCAGTGCCCTTGAAGCAATGGTTATAGGAATTATTATAAAAGTTGCACTTGATTTTGGAGCAAAATATACAAAAGAGAAAATAAGCTCCGTAATTGCTGGAATTTCATTTATTTTGATGCTTTATAAAATTGATGCTTTTTATGTGATTTTATTTGCTTTTTTAGCTTCAATTTTTTTCAAAGCACCAGAAACTATCCAAAAAAGTGATAAAAAAATAAACTATTTACCAATAGTTATAAGTGGAATCTTATTTTTAGCTCTTTTAATTTATGGATATTTTAAAAGCAAATTATTATTTGAAATGTTTAAAGTAGGGGCAGTTGCTTTTGGAAACGGAATGACAATTTTGCCTTTACTTGAAGATGTGGTATTAAAAAATCATTGGATGAGTTTAAAAGAGTTTGCCGATGGAATTGCTTTTGGTCAGATTACCCCAGGACCATTTTTAATAACCGCTACTTTTATTGGCTATAAAGTAGCAAAAATTACAGGTGCAATATTTGCAACTATTGGGATTTTTTATCCTTCGTTTTTTTATACTATTTTGATGAGTGAAATTTATGAAAAAATAAAACATTTAAGTTTTATTCAAAAAATTCTAAAATCCCTTCTTGCCTCATTTACAGGAATGATATTTTTTGTAGCTTTATCCCTTGGAAAAGTGGCTTTAACAACTCCTTTAAGTTTTCTTTATGTAGTGTTTGCATTTATAGCGGTTAGATATTTTAAAATGAATGTTTTATTGGTTTTTATTATAGGACTTTTAACTCAATTTATAATTATTAAAGGCATTTTGTGAGAAAAAAGTTATCTGATATGAAAGTTGGTGAGAGCGGAATTGTTAGAAAAATAGGAGAACTTAAAGAGCTTAAAAACAGACTGATTGAGCTTGGAATTTTAAACACTCCAATAAAAGTAGTAAAAAAAGCCCCTTTCAATGACCCAATAGCCATAAATTTAGGAAATACGACTATTGCTTTAAGAGAAGAAGATGCACAAAAAATAGAAGTAGAACTCTTTAAGGGGAAATAATGGAAATAGCATTTGTTGGAAATCCAAATACCGGAAAAACCGCACTTATTAACGCAATAGCCGGAAGTGATTTAGAAGTTGGGAATTGGAGCGGTGTGACGGTTGAGAAAAAAGAGGTTACTTTAATTTATAATAATGAAAAAATACATTTAGTAGATCTGCCCGGAACTTACACCCTCTCGCCCTATTCCATAGAAGAAAAAGTTACAAGAGAAGTGATATGCTCTGATATGATAGACGGAATTATAAATGTTGTTAATTCAACAGATTTAAAAAGAAATTTGTATTTAACATTTGAGCTTATTGATTTGCAAAAACCTATGCTTTTGGCACTTAATATGTTTGATGAATTTAAAAAAAGAGGATATTCGATTGATTTAGATAAAATTTCTAAACTGCTTGATATAGATGTAATTCCAACTATTGCATCAAGAGGTCTTGGCAAAAAAGAGATAATTCAAAAAATATATCAAAATACAAAAAACAAAAAAATACCAAAACCTTTTTCTTACCAAGAACACATTGAAAAAGAGATTGAATTTTTAATAAACAAAATGAAAAATATTGAGTGCAGTATAAAGAGATTTTTAGCTGTAAAACTGCTTGAAAATGATGAATATGCCTACAATAGATTAAAAAATTATCCTGAGATTTTAAATTTTGCAAAAGAGGCAAGAGAAAGACTCAAAAAACATTTTGGAATGGATGTTAAAAAATTCATAGTTGAATACAGGTATCAAAAAATTGACGAAATATTAGAAAAAGTACTTAAAAAACCGATTGTTGATAAAGTAATTTTAAGCGATAAGTTAGATAATATTTTGCTTAATAAATATCTTGGGATTCCTCTATTTTTTGTAATAATGTTTTTAGTTTTTCAATTAACTTTTTCAGGCTCAGAGCCTCTTGTTGACTGGACAAACTGGTTTTTTCAAGACTTTTTAGCCCATAAACTAAAAATAATACTCTCCCCTCTTCCAAACTGGATAAACTCCCTTACAATAAACGGAATAATATCAGGAGTTGGACTTGTTTTATCTTTTTTGCCTCTTCTTGCTCTACTTTATTTTTTTATGGCTTTACTTCAAGAGAGCGGATATATGGCAAGGGTTAGTTTTTTATTTGACAGACTTGCTTCAAAAGTAGGGCTTAAAGGAAACGGATTTATTCCGCTTATTTTAGGATTTGGATGCAATGTTCCAGCAATTTATGCCACCAGAGCAATGGGAACGTTTAGGGAAAGACTGATTTTAGCTTTAATGATTCCATTTATGAGTTGCAGTGCAAGATTTCCTATTTATGTTTTGTTTGCTTCGCTTTTTTTTGTAAAATATAAAGCCCTGGTAATTGTAATTCTTTATATTTTAGGAATTTTAGTAGCTTTTTTTATAGCTTTTATTGCAAATAAAATACTCCCAAAAAATGAAGTTAAGCCGTTTTTTTTGGAACTTCCAACATATCATCTTCCAACTCTTAAATCCATATGGAATTTAATGTGGCCAAACATAAAAGACTTTTTATATCGTGCTGGAACTTTAATAGTATTTGCAAGTGTGATTTTATGGGGAATTATAAATTTACCTCCTAAATCAACTCCCGAGACTTCATATCTTGCAAAAATTTCAAAAGAGATTACTCCAATTTTCAAACCTCTTGGATTTGGAGAACATTGGGAGGTGATAGCCCCTTTAATTCCAGGAACTTTGGCAAAAGAAATTGTAATTAGCTCAATGGGGACAATTTACGGAGTAGAACTAAACAGCCAAAATCAAAAAAACTCAGCAAAAATTTTACAACAAAAAATACGTTCATCTTTTCCAAATCCAAAAGCAGCATTTGCTTATTTGGTTTTTATTTTGCTGTATATCCCCTGCATTTCAACAATGGCGGCTATAAAAGCAGAATTTGGCTGGAAACTTATGCTTTTAGAAATTATACTTTTACCACTAATTGCTTATATTGTTAGTTTACTTATTTATCAAATTTTAATGATACTTTAAAGGTTTTTTATGAAAGATTTTTTAGATTTTAATTTATTTATTACAAAATATATTTTGATAATTTTTTATTATTTTTTTGCGATATTGTTTCCTATTGTTTTATATTATCTTAAAAGAAAACTCCATTTAAAAATAAAAAATATAAAACTTTGGATTCTTTTACTTATATTATTTTTAATGGGAGAACTGTTTATCAGAATGTTTTTTGAAATGTTAGTTGGATATTTTGATATGCATGATTATTTATATAAAATTAGCCAAAAAATAAAATAAAAAACTTAAATAAGCTCTTTAATCATAGGCAAAAACTCTTTTTTCATTTTTTCTACTAAGTTTTCAAATTCTTTATATTCTTTTCCAGCTGGGTCAACATAGCCTATATGTCTTTTATTTACAGGTTTTGGAAAAATAGGACAACTCTCTTTTGCATTATCACATACAGTTACAACTAAGTCAAAGTCAATATCTATAATTTCATCTAAATTTTTAGAATGATAATTATCATTCCAGGCATTCTCTTTAATTAAAACTTTTTTAGCATTTTCATTCACTTTTCCAACAGGTTTTGTCCCTGCACTATAAGCCTTGACTCCATCTAAATATTTATTAATTAAAGCTTCACCAATTATACTTCTACAACTATTTCCCGTACACATTACCAATACTTTTTTCATAAATATCCTTTTTAAAAAATTATACTAAATTAACAACTTCTCCAAAAACTAAAATAGCTGGTTTATCAGCATTTTTAGCCTCTTCTTTTAAATTTTTAATAGTAGTTTTTATAATTTTTTGATTTTTGCGAGTAATATTTGAAATAATAGCAACCGGATAATTTTCATCTACTACTTCTAATGCTTTTTTAGCAATATGTCTTGCACGGCTTAAACCCATCAAAACAACAACTGTATGATTTTCTTTTTTAAGCTCATCTACCCACTCAAGATTTATTCTATTTCCTCTAAGATGAGCAGAATGAACACTAAAAGAAGAACTAATTCCTCTTGCAGTTAAAGGTAAATTTATACTGCTTACAGCAGTAGCAGAGCTGATTCCAGGAATTACTTCTACATTAAACCCAGCCTCAGTAATTGCTTTAAGTTCTTCATACCCTCTTCCAAAAATAAAAGGATCTCCTGATTTTAATCTTCCAACTTTTAAACCTTTACTTGCGTAATCTAAAATAATTTCATTAATTTCCTCTTGTTTTTTTGAGTGTTTTCCTTTTTCTTTTCCTACATATACTTTATCACACTCGACTATTTCTAAAATTTCATCACTTATTAAATGGTCATACAAAATTACATCGCAGTTTTTAATAGTTTTTAAAGCTTTAATAGTTAAAAGCTCCGCATCTCCAGGGCCTGCTCCTATTAAATAGAGTTTTGATTTTAATTTAGTTAGGTCTTTATCTATTATGCCTTTATTTCTTAATTCTTTTTTTTCTTTCAAAACATTTTCTATGTTATCAGGCAAAATCTTTTTAATCTCATCTCTTATAAACTTAGCAACACTTGGAGAAGCACCATTACTTGAAACTCCTATTTTTAAATCTCCTCTGTTTATTAAAGCCATAAAATAAAAATCACAAAATTCCGGCTTATCAACAACATTTAATAAAAAATTTTTAGTTTTTTTAAGTGCTAATAACTTTTTAGCAACCTCATCACTCCCCGTAGCATCAATTACAATATTTTCTTTTACATCATCTTCTTCAAATTCTTTAATTTCTATATTTTCACAAAACTCTTTAACCTCAGGCAAAACTTCTTTTGAAACTATTCTAAATTCAATCTCATTTTCAGATAATACTTTTGCTTTTTGAAGTGCAACATTTCCACCGCCAATTAGCAAAACTTTTTGATTTTTAAGTAAAATTGGCAAACTCATTTAACTACCTTTACTGCTGTGTGATTATAGTCTGGCTCTTTACTTATTGGGTCAATATTTGGATTTGTTAGATAATTTACATTTCTATCGTGGATTGAGATGAAAATACTCCCTTTTTTAATATCAGTTATTTTTGCTTTTGTTTTTAGCTTTCCATATCTTGAAATAACTTTTACTTCATCACCTTCATTTATCCCTAAACTTTTAGCATCTTCCTCGTTTATTTCTATAAAACTTAAATGCTTATATTTTTTTAATTTTTCTACAAAAGCGGTTTTAGTCCCGCTATGCCACTGGTCGCGGGTTCTGCCTGTAAGGAGTATAAAAGGATATTCACTATCTGGCATTTCGTGAAGTTCTTTATTTTCTACATAGTAAACTTTTGCTTTTTTATTTTCAGTTAAAAATCCGTTTTTCAAAGCATCTTCTCCCCAGATAAATGGCTTGTTTTCAAGTTCATCGTAATTGGCTTTATAAATATCAATATCAGGACTTAGTCTTGTCATCTCTTTATATTCATTAAAAACATCTTTGCTTGAAGTAAAATCAAATCCTCTAAATCCAATAGCTTTACCAATATCCGCAAAAATCTCCCAGTCCTGTTTTGCTTTTTTTTCTTTAAATGCCTTTGAGCGAGTAAGAGTTCTATCCATATTTGTTTGAGTCCCATCTTTTTCACCAAAAGGAGCAGCAGGAATTTGAATATCAGCAAATTTAGAAGTTTCACTTGCCTCATATGCATTAATCTCAACCACTAAATCAATTTTTTTTAAAGCTTCTTCTACAAACTTTCTATTTGGAAGATGATAAACAGGGTCTGTATGGCAAACAATTAAAACATTAAGCTTACCTTCATTTGCCGCCTTAATCATCTCAAAAGCGGTAAGTCCCGGACCATCACAAACCTCATCTACTCCCCAAAATGAAGCAACTTTTTTTCTATTTTCAGGAGTATAATCTAAATGAACCGCTAAAGTTGTAGCAAGTCCTCCAACTTCTCTGCCTCCCATGGCATTTGGCTGACCGGTAAAGCTAAATGGCCCGCTTCCTTTTTTATTAATCTGACCTGTAATTAAGTGTAAATTCATAATAGCTAAATTTTTATCAACTCCTTGAATTGACTGATTTATACCCATAGTCCAGCCGGTAATAAAATTTTTAGCATTCTTTAACATTTCCATAAATTTTTCAAAATCCCTAGCATCAATTCCACTTTTTGCTAAAAGCTCTTTTTCATTAAGTTTAAGCAGATTTTTTTTTAGCTCATCATATCCATCAACCCATTTTTCAATAAAATTCATATCAACTAAATTTTCTTTTATAAGCCTAATAGCAACTAAATTTAAAAAGTCTATGTCTCCTCCAGGAGTTATAGGCAGATACAAATCAGCATATTTTGCACTATCACTAAATCTTGGATCAATCACCACTAATTTCATTCCGTTTTTTTTAGCCCTTTTTATTTTATTAAATAAAACCACATGAGCTTCAGCCGGATTTGCTCCTATTAAAATAAGTAAATCTGTATGATTTATATCAGAGAGTTTTACCGGCACATAATCACTGCCTATTGTTTTTTTATACCCAACCACAGCACTTGCCATACAAGTTCTTGAATTTGTATCAATATTAGGCGTTTTAATAAAACCTTTTGCTAACTTATTTGCAACATAATAATCTTCATTAAGCATTTGCCCTGAGAGGTAAAAGCCTATTTTTTTAGGATTACTATTTTTAATTTTTTTAGCTATTAAATTTATAGCTTCTTCATATTTAGCTACTTTTCCATTTATGTAAGTATTAAGCAGTCTATTTTTTTCAATCGTTTCAATCTGACTAATTCCCTTAGAACAACTCATTCCCTCATTTACCGGATAACTTTTTACTCCTTTTAGCTTATCCTCTACTTCAAAACTACACCCCACCCCACAATATGCGCAAACTGTTCTCATTTTTTTCCTTTAAATAAAATTTATAACTTATAAAGCAAAAAACACTGACTAAATAAAGCGAAACAATTGCAAATTTTAGTGTAATAAAGGCGTTAAAAAAAGCATTTTGTTTGAGTTTGCGAGTTAATGCTTTTTAGCCTTTATGAAATGTTAAAAATTTTGCACTCTTGTTGAGTTCATTTAGGCAGTGTTACTAAAATTTTTAATCAATACTCACTAAATCTACTATCTCAGAAAATACAATAGCTTTTCCTTCTAAAACTAAATCTATCATTTCTGCTAAATTTTCATCAATCTCTTTATTTAGCTTTTTAATTTTTTTGTACCCTTTAACCTCTCCAAAAGGTCTAACTCCTGTAAATTTGAAATATAACTTTTCCGCTAATGTTTTAATTTCAATTTCTTCGCTTTTCAAAGTTTTGAACTCATCAAAATTTAAATCAATTTCAATACTTTTTTCTTTTAAGTAAGTTTTAAGTTTTAAAAAAAAGCTTATAAACTCTTTTGTAAAATTATATAAAACATTATTATGAAACTCCTCAAAACTATTTGATTTATCTTTTTTAAATTCGACCATCATCTCTTTTATATAAAGTCTTGCTAAGTTAAGTGGAACATTTCTTAAAATTGTATAGCCTTCTCTTTCCATCCCACCACCAATATAAATATGAACCCCACTAACACTTTCTCCTCTAAATTTAGCCTTACAACCTTCAAATCCAATATCAGCTATCCCGTGAATTCCACATCCCTTAGGACAAGCCGACCAGTGCATTATAACTCTTTTACTAAGAGGTACCTCTTTTTCTAAAAATTCTGCCATCTCAATGGCGTCGTGTTTATTTTCAATCACCCCAAAAGGACAAAAATCTGTCCCAGCACACGCAACTAAATGAGTTTTATAAGGAGAATCAATATTTGGATATTTTTCAAAAAATTTATTTTTAAGTAACTTTTCTACATTTTCAACATCTAAAATATATAGACTCTGCTCAACTGTTAATCTTATTCTTCCTTTACCAAACTCATCAGCTAAATTTGCAACTTCAATCAAATCACTCCCGCTAAAAAGCCCGCTTGCAACATTTGCATAAAGAGCAAATTTTGAATTTTTTTGAAACACTTTTCCCATCTCTTTTTCATAAAATCCAAGATTTGTAAGAGTTTGCCCTGCTCTTAAAAAATCAATACCGGCAATTTCTCTAATAGCTTTACTAATTTCTTCCATTCCAACAGCTTCTATTAAAAATTGAAGTCTGTTTTTATTTCTATTATCTCTAAATCCATACTCTTTAAATAATGTCGCTACTGCCTCAAAACAGCTTATCACCTCATCAGGTCTTACAAAAATATCAGCACTTTTTGCAATATTTCCAACTCTACCGCCTAAATAAACATTATACCCATAAATCCCGTCTTTCATAGCCAAAGCAAAAGCTAAATCGTGTGTAAAAATATTGCTCCTGTTTCCATAGCTTCCATTTATTGCAGTATTAAACTTTCTTGGGACTTTATCAATCCATTCAGGTTTTCCTATAAAAATCTCTTGCATTTTAAGAAGTAAATCTTGTGAAGGTAAAATATTATCCATTGAAATACCATCAAGAGGGTCATTTACAATTCCGCGAATATTATCAACCCCTGTTTGAAACGGAGTAATTCCAACTCTTTTTAATCTATCTAAAATTTCTGGAATATCTTCGATTCTAATGTATCTAAGCTCAATTTGAGCCCTTGTAGTCAAATCCATATAATCTCTTCCAAATTCTTTTGATATTTCTCCAATAGTTTTTGCTTGAATAGAATTTAACTGACCTCCCGGAATTCTTAGCTTTATCATAAAAAGACCTGGAGTTTTAGGTCTGTCATAAATTCCAAAACATTTTAAAAAATATTTTTTATCCTCATCAGGAATTGAATCATATCCATTTTTTGCATACTCTTTAATTTTTTCAATAGCTTCAAGAGCATTTCTATTTTGTTTCATTTTTTCTATTTTATTAAGTTTTTTATTTCTTTTTTCATATGCTTGTTTAAGTGCTTCCATTTAAAGCCTTTTTTTGATGGAATTATAGTTAAAACTTTTTCTAAAAAGTGATTAAATTTTATACAATTTTTTATTAAAAATTTTTATACAATTTCAACAACAAAAAATTAAAGGAGATTTGATGATTAACTTCAAAGAGTTAAAAGGAAAAGGACATTTTCCAACACTTTTTATGGCGTTTTTGTATTTTGATATGAGTTTTATGGTTTGGACAATGCTAGGTCCTCTTGGACCTGAAATTGCTGAATCTATGAAAGCACACGATGAAATTATAAATGCTAATCAAATGGCAACTATTTTATCACTTCCTATTTTAGGTGGAGCATTACTTAGAATTTTGCTTGGATTTTTAGTTGATAAAATTGGAGCTAAAAAGACAGCTCTTATGTCTCAATTAATTGTTATAGCAGCACTTCTAACAGGATATTTTATAGGTGAAAATATAACTTATGAAATTTTACTTTTTGTTGCATTTTCTCTTGGATTTGCCGGGGCTTCTTTTGCAGTGGCACTTCCTCAGGCAGGACAATGGTATCCTCCAAAACTTCAAGGAGTAGTTTTAGGAATTGCCGGAGCAGGAAACATCGGTGTTGTATTAGATTTCCTATTTGCACCTAAAATTGCTGAAATTTGGGGATGGCCGGCAGTTTTTGGAGTAGCAGCTGTATTGGCTATTATTGTATGGATAGCATATCTATTTTTGGCAAAAGATGCACCAAAAGAGATTTATACACCAAGACCAAAAAAAGTAAGTGATTATTTAAAATTACTAAAAGATAAAGATACTTGGTGGTTTAGTTTATTTTATGCAATTAGTTTTGGTGGATTTGTTGGATTTGCTTCATATATGAAAGTGTATTTAATGAATACATACTCAAATGAAATGCTTGAATTTGGCAAAATTTATTTAAACGAATCAGATGTAAAAGTTGTAGCTGGTTATATCGGTGCGGCTTTAATTTTTGCGGGAGCAGTTTTAAGAGCAGTTGGTGGTAGTTTAGCTGATAAACACGGAGGTGTAAAAACTTTATATGCATTTTATGGTATGGTAGCACTTGGTGCAGCATCTATTGGATTTTTACATGTACCATTTTATGCTACCCTTTTAGTAATTGCAATTATTATGGCAAATTTAGGTATGGCAAATGGAGCTGTATTTCAATTAGTCCCTCAAAGATTTGGCAAAGATATGGGAATTATGACAGGAATTGTTGGATGTGCCGGAGGACTTGGCGGAACAGCTCTAATCAAAACTTTAGGATGGAGTAAAGCTACATTTAATGGATATAGTGTTGGATTTTTAATCTTTGCAGGGGTTGTGTTGATTGGAATTATTGGAATTAGTTTAGTAAAAACAAGATGGAGAACAACTTGGGGAGCAAATGCAGGTAGTAGAATCTAAACATAAAGAGATAAGCTTTTCCTCTTTTTCCCTTGCTAAGGGAAAAGAGTTAAGAGGAGATGATTATTTAGATGTTAAAAAACTTGATGAGGTAGTTGTAGCAGTTTTATGTGACGGAGTTGGAAGTGCTGATGAAGGTAGAGAGGCGGCAAAAAGGGTCGTAACTTATCTAATAAATAACTTCAAAAATAGAATAAAATCGTGGCCTATTAAAAAAACTCTAAAAACTTTCATAACTTCAATAAACAAAATCCTCTACAATGAAAGTTTAGCACTATATGAAAGAGAAGAGCTTTTAACAACCCTTGCACTTGTTGTAATTGATAACGACAGATTATACGGAGCAAATGTTGGAGATTCAAGAATTTATCTAAAAAGAGATGATAAACTAATTTTACTCTCACTCGACCATAGTGAAGATAATATGCTTTTTGAAGCTATTGGAATGAAAGAAGAAATTAATATTCACTATTTTGAAAATAATCTTCAAAAAGATGACACCATTTTACTTTGTAGCGATGGACTTTATAATGTTTTAGACGAAAATGAGATAAAAAGACTTGTAGAATTAGGAGCATATAACTTAGTAAAAGCGGCTTCAAAAAAGACAAATGATAATCTACCTGATGATACAAGTGCAATAGTTATAAAAATAGAAGATTTAGCCCCCATAAACAGACTAAAAAAGCTTGATTTAGAAATATCCGAAAGCCTAAAAAAAGAGCAAATTATTGATGGCTATAAACTAATTAAACCACTTATTCAAAATAACCGCACCTGGCTTGTTGAAAAGAAAAACCAAAAATATATAATGAAATTTCCTTTAATCGAAGCTAAATATGATGAAACTTTGCTCGATCAATACATAAAAGAAGCTTGGAATGCTCTAAGGCTAAAAGCCGGATTTTTCCCAAAAGCTGTAATTCCTAAAAAAAGGTCATTTAGATACTACATTCAAGAATATATCGATGGAGGGAATTTAAAAGAGTATAAAAAACCCCTTCATATTGACGATGCCATAAATTTAGGAAAAACTTTGCTTAATGCAACTCAATATCTTTTGAAATTTAACTTAGTCCATGCAGATATAAAACCAGAAAATATAATTGTAACCAAACGAAATGATAAACTAATTTTTAAAATAATCGATTTTGGAAATATAACTGAGATTTATTCTATAAATACAAAAGCCGGCACACCAAGCTACTTAGCACCTGAGAGATTTAAAGATTCTTTAATAAATGAAAGCACAGAAATTTTTGCCATTGGAGTAACTCTTTATGAAGTCCTAACAAATAAACTTCCTTTTGGAGAAATTGAACCATTTTCAAATCCAACTTTTAAATATCCAAAAGAACCCAAAAAACTAAATCCAAAAATTCCAGATTGGTTAAACAGTGTAATTTTAAGAGCTATTGAGATAAATCCTCAAAAAAGATACAAACACTACTCCGAAATGCTTTTTGAATTGACTAACCCAGATAAAGTTAAACCCTACTTCGACCCAACAAAATCTTTAATCGAAAAAGAGCCTGCAAAAGCTTATAAAATAGCCTTTTTTGTAAGCCTAATAGTTAATTTTTTATTTTTATATTTTCTTTTAAAATAAATTAACAAATATTAATAATAGTTTTTTAATTATACCTCCAAAATTAAAAGTGTAAAAAATAAAACAATAGGAGTTATAACAATACCAAATTTTATATATTCAAAAAAAGTTATTTTTATTCCTTTTTTTCTTAAAATATTAAACCAAAGAAGTGTAGATAATGCCCCAAAGGGTGTAAGTTTAGGACCAATATTTGTGCCGATGATATTTGCATAAACAAGAGCTTGATGTTCAATACCTTTTAATGCCATATCCATAATCATTACGCTTGGCAGATTATTCAAAATTCCACTAAGTCCAGCACTTAAAAACCCAACTTCAAGAGCATTTGAATTTTTGATAATTTCATGTAAATAACTTGTAATTCCAGCATCTTTAAGTCCGAAAACAACTACATAAAGCCCTATACTAAACCACAAAATCTGCCAAGGTGCTTTTTTTAAAACTTTAAAAGAGACTACTCCTGTAAAATAAGCAATAATTAAAAACAATAAAGCACCTCCAAGAGCAAAAAAACTGACTGGAATATGATAAAAATCTCCTATTACAAATCCTGTAAACAAAAGAACTAAAAAAAACCAACTGAAAATAAAAAGCTTTTTGTTTTTGATTACACTTTTGCATTCTGGAAGTAAATCCAAGTCAATTTTTTTTGGAATATTATTTTTAAAATATAAAAACAAAAACAAAACTGAAACAAAAATAGCTACAAGGGATGGCAAAAACATATGTTTAAAATATTCTATAAAGCCAATATCAAAATAATCAGCCGTAATAATATTTGGAAGATTTGAAAAAACAAATAAAAATGAGCCAGTATTTGCCATAAATCCACCAGCTAATACAAAAGCCAAAAAAGTTTTTTTGTTTAGTTTTAATATCTGCATTTTAGAAATTAAAATAGGAGTGAGAATTAAAACAGCACTGTCACTTGAAAAAAGAGCTGAAATAACAGCTCCAAGCAGCATTGAATAAACAAACATTAAAATTCCACTGCCTTTTGAAAATTTAGCAATCTTTACAGCCGCCCAGTCAAAAAAACCAATCTCTTCTAAAACAAGGGAAAGTATAATAATTCCTATAAAAGTTAAAGTAGCATCCCAGACAATATCAATAACTTCTACTACATCTTTTAAATTCACAACATTTAAAAAAAAGGCCACAATAGCCATTAAAACGGCACTATAACCCATATATTTTGGTTTAATAAAGATTAAAAAAAGAGTAATAAAGAGTAAAATTAAAGCTAATTCCATAAATTCTCTTTTTTTAAATTACAACATCATTAAAAGAAATTAAAAAAACATATAAAAACTCCATAAAAATAAACAAATTTTTATGGAATTGTAATTATACCGCCTTGGCATTGTTTTACACCAAGCATAGGAGAAGCATTATTCATTAATTTATAAAGTCCTTCTTTTACAGGATTTCCTTTTAGATTAATTCTAATTTCTTCTATATATCCTTTATGACAAATAAGTTGAAATTTTCTTACATTTTGTCCGCCAAATGTTCCTGCAAATAAGAATCTAAGTCTTGCAAGTGAAAGATATTGCCCTAAATGTGAATGTAAATATACAACAAAATTCGTTTCATTAAACTGTTGTGTTAATTTAACAGCTGTAAGAAAATATGTTTCACTATTAGTTCCAAAACATCTTCCATGTTTTTTCCATTCGTGTTTTGCAAGTCCATAAGAAGCTCCTGGCATATATTTAATTAAAGTTTGTTTTAAAAGTTTTGAAAGTTTAAACTTATATTTTGAATAGCAATAATTTTTATTTTTAGGCCAAAGTCCGTGAATCGTAAAATTATCAAGTGAATATATACTTCTTTTATGACATTCTGGCTTATTTGGATGAAATTTACAATATGTATTTTCCCAACTTAAAGATAAAATGT
>JALUWM010000045.1 GCA_027019465.1 Campylobacterales bacterium | reverse complement strand
CAAGCCCTCTTCTTATATATCCTACATCCACTCCCACATCTTCAAGAATTTCTTTGATATTTTTATGTTTCAATAAAATATAAAATGCATGATCTATTGTTATATACTCATTTTTTCTACGTTTTGTTTCATTTATTATTTCAGCTAATACTTTTCTTAAATTTTCAGTTATATTCATCTATACCTCCTCTATTCTAGCTCTTAGCGGAAATCCGGCAGAACGGGCAATAGAATGTGTCCTCTCCACTTTCATCTGTGCAATTTCATATGGGAATACACCTACTTCAGCACTGCCATCTCTATCCACTTTAAGCGTTATATTTATAGCCTCTTCTTCGTTTTTTTTAAATATTGTTTTTAAAATTTCTATAACAAAATCAAAAGTCGTATAATCATCATTTAACAAAATTACTTTATAAAGTTTTGGTGTTATAATTTTCATATCATCTTTAAAAACAACTTTAGTGGGCATTTTCTTCTCCTATCATTTTCCACATTTCTTCTTCTTTTAAAATTTTAACTCCTAGCTTTTTAGCTTTTCCAAGTTTACTTCCGGCATCCTCTCCTACAATTACATAATCTGTCTTTTTAGAAACAGAATTGCTAATATGTGCCCCAAGATTTTCAAGAAGTTCTTTTATCTCTTCTCTTGGTTTACTCATAGTTCCTGTTAAGACCACTCTTTTAGCAAGGAAAGGAGAATTTTTAATTTCCTTAACTTCTGGATTTTTAGGCTCAATATATTTTATAAGAGTTTCTATTCTTTCCTTATTTACCCTGACAAATTCTTCAATAGATTTTACCATCTCAGGTCCGAATCCCTCTATTTTATAAAATTCTTCCATATTTATTTTATAAAATTCAACTCCAAAATTTTCACATATTTTTTTACTTGCAACTTCACCTATATGTTCAATTCCTAAAGCATTCACAAATCTCCAACACTCACTCCCTTTTGTTTTTTTAATGGCATTTATTAAATTTTCCGCTTTTTTCCTGGCGAATCCGGGTAAGCTTTCAAGTTCATTTACTTTTAAATTAAATAAATCAGTTACATCTTTGACTAAACCTTCATCATATAAAAGTTTTGCAACGCTTTCTCCAAGCCCATCTATATCAAGACAGTTTTTACTAGCAAAATATATAATTGTATTTACAATTCTTGCAGGACATGAGAGGTTTTGACACTTAATTAAAGCTCCCTCATCTAACACCTCAGCCCCGCAAACGGGGCAGTGGGTAGGCCTTGGTATTGGCTTTACATTATTTGTTCTTTTTTGATACAAAACTTTTGTAATTTTAGGAATCACATCTCCGCTTCTTATGACAATAATATGATCACCAATTCTTACATCAAGTCTTTTTATTTCATCAAAATTATGCAAGGTTGCTCTTTCTACAATAACCCCTCCTATTTCAACCGGTTTCAAAACGGCAACAGGTGTTAAAACACCTGTTCTTCCAACCTGAATAATTACATCTTCTATAATAGTCTCTTTTTCAATTGCAGGAAACTTAAAAGCAACCATCCATCTTGGATACTTAGTTGTATAGCCAAAGTTTTCAAGCAAATCAAGTTCATTTACTTTTACCACCATACCATCAAGCATTACAGGAATTTCATCTCTCATTTCAATAAATTCATGATATTTTTTATATACATAATCCAAATCTTCACTATCACACTCCCCTCTTTTTGGAGGTGTTTTAAATCCTAATGAATAAATAAAATCCATCATATTTTTATAAGTTTTAAACTTTTTTATAAATTTTTGTTTATCTTCATTATATTTTTCCACTCTTATTTCATCCGAATTTAAAACCTCAACTGGATATCCAACTCCCCACGGATAAAATAAAAGCGGTCTTTTTGCTGTAATTTTAGGATCAAGCTGCCTAAGACTACCTGCTGCGGCGTTTCGTGGATTGGCAAAAGGAGCTTCTTCTTTTTTAATTCTTTCTTCATTAAGTTTTTCAAAATCTTTTTTGTTTATTAAAACTTCTCCTCTTATTTCTATAAATTCTTTATAATCTATTTCAAGAGGGATAGAATTAATAGTCTTTGCATTAATCGTTACATCTTCGCCTATACTTCCATCACCTCTTGTTTCAGCTCTTAATAATTTTCCATTATTATAAATAAGATTTAAACTCGCCCCGTCAAATTTTGGCTCTATATAAAAACTAAATTTTTCAACGCTTAATTTTTTAACCCTATTTACCCAGCCGTTAAATTCCTCTTTACTAAAGACATCTTCCATAGACCACATTTTTGTAATATGTTTGGATTTTTTAAATTCATCTAAAACAACATCACCCACTCTTTGTGTTGGGGATGTCGAGTCAATTTTATCAGGATGTTTTTTTTCCCACTGTTCTACTTGCTTATATAATTTATCATATTCTTCATCCGTTACTAAAGGATTATCTAAAACATAATAGTAATAAGCCCATTTTTTTAAATTTTGAACAGCTTTTTTATATTCTTCATAACTATTTATCATTTCTACTCCATTTTTAAATTGAATAAATTATATCAAATTTTTAAAAAAAATTCAATTAACTTTAGTCTAAAGAACTAAAGTTATGGATTCGCACTCTTCTTTTGTCATTCAAAATAAATTTTTCTAAGAATTTGCAATATTCACTAAAACAAACATTTAGTTTTTCTTCTATAGAATGTTTATTTTCATATTGAAGTCTTAAATAATCTTTCCCTTTATATCTAAAAAACAAAACTCCACTGTAAAAAAACCTGCTTTTATTTACTTAACTTTCGCATCTAAATCCAAGCAAATTTGCCGTAGTGCTTCGTAACGTTGCTATTATAACATCCAAATCCTCATTTCTCTAAGCCCGTTCGAGAAAG
>JALUWM010000044.1 GCA_027019465.1 Campylobacterales bacterium | reverse complement strand
TTGAAGGAAAATATGATATGAATGAAAAAAGAGCAGGATTTGATTTTGCAGCAATTATAGATAAAGCAGGAGAAGAAATTCCTGTATTTGTATATGTTGTCCCTATTTTCTTAAATGGAAATTTACAAAGGACATATGTAATTTTAAGAGACAGAAGAAGTGAAATAAAAGAAAGAGAAGAATTTTTGTCTAAAACAATAGAACCTATTATTAAAAGATTAAAAGCACTTCAACAAAAAGACTTAAGAGAATTAATATCTATTAATAATGATGAATTAAAAGCCTTAGAAGAGCCGATAAACGATATTATTACAACACTTCAAAATATAGTTAAAAATATAACAGATGTAACAGGAGGCATATATAATAAAACAAGTGAAACAAAAGAAAATTTAAACAGCTCACTCAATTGGGCACAAAGCGACTTTTTAACAACACAACAGGATTTAATGAGCAGAGCAAAATCTCTTGAAGAATCAACTGCTACAATAGAAAATATGATAGAACTTATAAAAGATATAGCAGACCAGACAAACTTACTTGCCCTTAACGCGGCAATAGAGGCTGCAAGAGCCGGGGAAGCCGGAAGAGGATTTGCGGTTGTTGCTGATGAAGTTAGGAAACTGGCTGAAAGAAGCCAAAAAGCTACAAATGAAATATCTTCTACAATTTCACTTATAAAAGACGCCTCATTTTCCATTATTCAAGAAATTGACAAATCCACAAAAGACAGCGAACAATTAGTAAATATTTTAACCCAAATAAATACAAATATTACTCTTATTGAAGAACTAAGCAACAAATTACAAAACGAGACAAAAGAATTTAGATTATAAACTGGACTTTTTTTCTCTTTTTTGTTATAAAAACCTAAAAAAGAGGTTTAATGGATAAATTATATACTTTTGGTAAATATTTAAGAAATAAATTTAATAAAAATATAAAAAAAGTCCCTATTTCAATACCTGGTTTTACATGTCCCAATATTGACGGAACAGTAGCAAGAGGCGGATGTGTTTTTTGTGAAAATGAGAGTTTTTCTCCTAATTTTCAAAAAGAAAAATTAACTCTTAATTTAAACTCAAAAGAAAACCCCCTTTTAAAAAAACAATTAAAAGCTCTTAAAAAACAATTTTTTGATACTGTTAAAATTTATAACAATATTTATAAACCTGAAAGTTATTTAGTCTATTTTCAAAGCTTTACCAATACATACGCCCCTTTTGAAACTTTAAAAAAATTATACGACACTGCCCTAACTTTTCCTGATGTTATAGGACTTAGCATAGGAACAAGAACTGACAGCATAGAAGATAAAACATTAAAATATTTGAAAGATTTAAGTAAAGATTATGAAATATGGATTGAATATGGAATTCAAACTTCAAATGATAAAACTCTAAAAAGAATAAACAGGGGCCACGATTTTAAAAATGTAAAAGAAACTATTAAAAAAACAAAAGATTTAGGGCTTAATGTCTGCGGTCATCTTATTTTCGGACTTCCTGAAGAGACACAAGAAGATATGTTAAAAAGCGTTGAAGATACAATAGACTTAGGTATTGATTCTATTAAATTTCATCCATTATATGTGACAGATAATACATTACTGGCTATTGAATATAAAAAAGGAAATTTCATTCCTATTAGTGAAGAAGATTATATAGATACTTTAGTAAAAGCTATTAAAATGCTTCCTTCTAATATTTCTATCCAAAGAATGACAGCAGGAACAAAAAACTTACTCTCACCTGATTGGTGCAGGGATAAAGCCACTCAAATGAGCCATATTCATAAAGCTTTAAAAGAAGCCGGCATAGAATTATAAATATTCAAGACAAGAAGGCAAAAACTTTTGAGCTTTTTTTATTGTTGTCATAGCACCATGACCTGGAAATATCTTTTTATCATAAGGAATTTTTAAAAACTTTTTAATAGAATTTTTCATAGCCTTAGCATCAGAAAAAGGAAAATCCACTCTTCCTATACTTTCATCAAAAATAAAATCCCCGCTAAATATATTTTCACCCACCTCAACACTAATACTACCTGGAGTGTGTCCCGGAAAATGTATAATTTTTATATCATAATCCCCTATTTTGTAATTTCCTTCTTTAAGTAAAACATCAGGCTTTACTTTTGGAGGATTATATCCAAACGGGTCATTTTCAAGAAAAAAAGCATCATTTTCGTGAATATAAAGAGGGATATTAAAATATTCTTTTACTTTTTTATCATCCCAAATATGGTCAAAATGCCCGTGGGTATTAATAATTGCCACAGGGTTTTTTACATTTGCCTTTACAAATTCAAAAGCCCCAACTCCCGGGTCAATAATAATTTTTTTATCTATTATATAGCAATTTGTCTGAAATTCCCCACAAGGTTTAACTAAAATTTCCATCTCTCCTCCCTACTTAAAACTATTAACTCCAAAATCTTCCCTTACACTCATATACTAATTCACCCATCCACTCTTCCCTTAGCTTGCTCTTGCAAAACTAACAGCTCTTTTTTCTCTTATTACATTTACTTTTATTTCTCCAGGGAAACTGACTTTTTTTGAAATTTCATCAGCAATTTCTTTACTTAAAAGACAGGCTTCATCATCACTTATTAAATCCGCTTCTACAATTATTCTAATTTCCCTTCCAGCATTTAGAGCATACGCTTTTATAACACCTTCAAAAGAAATAGCAATTTCCTCAAGTTCTTTTACTCTTTTTAAAAATGCTTCCAAAACTTCTCTTCTAGCACCAGGTCTTGCGGCACTAAGCGCATCCGCCGTACAAACAGCAGCCGCTTCTATACTTTTTGCCTCTTCATATCCATGATGGGCTTTTATTGCATTTAAAACAACTTCAGGTTCATTATATCTTTTACAGATATCATAACCAAGAGTAACATGATCTCCTCCAAAATCATGCGTTAAAGCTTTTCCTATATCGTGTAAAAGTCCCGCTCTTTTTGCCATTAACTCATCTCCACCCATTTCAGCTGCCATAATACCTGCTAAATGAGCAACTTCCAATGAATGCCCTAAGGCATTTTGTCCGTAGCTTGCCCTATATTTAAGCCTTCCTATTAATTTTACAATTTCAGGATGAATACCAACTCCCCCAAGACCTAAATCAACCAAAATATCTTCACCTTCAGTTTTAACTTTTTGTTCAAATTCAGTTTCTACTTTTTTATAAACTTCTTCTATTCTTGCTGGATGAATTCTACCATCTTCAATAAGTCTTTTTACAGTTTCAACAGCAATTTGACGTCTATAGATATTAAAACTACTAACCGTAATAATTCCTGGTGTTTCATCAATGATAATATCACATCCTGTAATCATTTCAAGAGATTTAATATTTTTACCTTCTCTTCCTATGATTCTGCCTTTCATTTCATCATCGCCAATAGCCACAACATTTATAAGCCTCTCACCTGCAAAATCCCCGGCATAACGGGTAGTCGCCTGGGCTATTATAAAATTGGCTTTTTTATAAGCATCATCACTGGCTTGTTTAATAATTTTTCTTGTAATATGTGCTACATCTTCTCTTAAAACTTCTTTTGTTTTTTTCAAAATCATCTCTTTTGCTTCTTCTTTTGTCATACCGGCAATATTTTCAAGAAGTTTTTGAATTTCTCTTAGTTTCATATTATAAAGAATTTTTTGTTTTTCAAGTGCTTCTTTTTCTTTCTCAAGCTCTTTTAAAAATTTATCAGCCTCTTTTTCTTTTTGATTTTGAGTTTGAATCATAAGCTCAATTTCATTCTCTTTTTTAAGAATTTCATTTAATTTGTTTTCATACTCTTTTTGAAGTTCTATTTTTTGAAGCTCATAACTATTTTTAGCTTCCATTTGCATCTCTTTTACTTTTATTTTTGCCTGATCTAATACCTTTTGCGCTTCATTTTCAATAGCTTTAGCTTTTGCCCGAGCCTGAGTTAAATAAATTTCATATTTTGATTTATCTACTTTTTTGGCTAACAAAAACGCCACGAGAGCGGATATAATAATAGCGAGAATTAATATTGCGATTTCCATCTTTGCTCCTTGTTTTAAAACTTATATATTCATCACCTTTAACATCATATTCATCTGTTACCTTTTTTTTATTTACACATGGTTTTAACTGAAGAAATATTACTTTGGGTTTATATTTTAATTTAGCAAAAAACCTGTCATACATTCCTTTGCCAAATCCCACTCTTTGAAAGTTTGAATCAATACCTACAACAGGTACAACTGCTACATCAATTTTAACCAGTGCTTTATTTTTATTAAGAGGTTCAAGAATTGAAAATTTTTTCTTTTTTAAAGGTAAAGAATATTTTACCATTTTAAAGCTTAAATCTTGCATAAACGGCACAAAAATTTCTTTTTTTTCCATTCTGAGTTGTTTTATTACCCATCTTATATCAACTTCACCCTCCAAAGGAATAAAAATAAATATTTTTTTATAATTTTTAAGTTCTTTTAAAAGTTCTTTTGAAATTATTTTTGAGTAATAATATCTATTAAATTTATTAATTTTTCTACAAATTTGCCTGAATTCTTTTTTCATTTCTCTCCTTTTGATAAAATTCCATAAGTAAAGGATACATATGAAAATAACATTTTTTTATATTTCAACAATTATACTTTTATTTAGTGGATGTGAGCATAATTCTAACACAAAAAACACTCAAATAAATAAAAATAAAGAAATAAAAAATACTCAAAGAAATATTTCAAAACTAAAAGAGGATACAATAAGAATAAAAGAAAAGGATTTTAATCTCACATTCGTAAATTCAAAAATTGTTTATCCAAAAAATAAAATGATTTTACTTTTTGAAAATAATTCGTTATATTCACAAGAAGAAGAAAAAATATTAAAAAAATTAAATATTAAATTTTATAAAACAAAAAACAAATTTTTGGAAAATTATTTTAAAATTATTAATTACCCATCAATTGTTATTTTAGACAAAAATAAAACTATAATTTATCAAAATTTTATGCCTTATGAAATGATAAAAACGGAAGGATTTTAAATGTTTAATATATTTAAAAAAGCATTAAAAAAAACAAACAGTGCAATAAAAGAGATAGTCGGACTGGAAAAAAAAGAAAAAATAGACAGAGATTTACTTGAAGAGGCATTAATCGAAGCAGATATTGATTATGAACTTGTTGAAAAAATAATAGATAAACTTCCAAAAGAAGTAAAAAGAGAAAAATTAAAAAAAGAACTTGAAAAAGTTTTTAATGTTCCTGAAGCAAAAATCAAAATAGATGATAAACCTTTTACTATTTTAATTATAGGTGTAAACGGTGCAGGGAAAACAACAACTATTGCAAAACTAGCTTTCAAATTTAAAAATGAAGGTAAAAGCGTAATTTTAGGGGCAGCTGATACATTCAGAGCCGCGGCAATAGAACAGCTAAATAGATGGGCTGAAATTTTAAATGTACCTATAGTCAAAACAAAACAAAATCATGACCCAGCAGCCGTAACATATGACACAATAGCAAGTGCAAAAGCAAAAGGAATAGATATTGCATTAATTGACACAGCAGGGAGACTTCATAATAAAATAAATTTGCAAAATGAACTAAAAAAAATAATAAATGTTGCAAAAAAAGCCTATCAAAACGCTCCTCATAAAATATTGCTTATTATTGATGGAACGCAAGGAAGCAGTGCTGTAAATCAGGCAAAAGTATTCAATGAAAGCGTAGGGGTTGACGGCATTATTATTACAAAACTTGACGGAACGGCAAAAGGGGGAAGTCTTTTTACCATTGTAAATGAACTTAAACTTCCTATTTATTTTGTTGGAGTTGGAGAAAAACCGGAAAATCTGGTGGAATTTAATAAAGATGAATTTATTGAAGGGATTTTAGAGGGATTATATAGTGAGTAATTTAATATTTTATTTTGGAACACTTTTAATAATCGCTTTTTTTGTTTATGTTATAATTAACAGATTCAAAGATAATTATATAAATCTTAAAGAACACTTTTGGATTATATTGATTTATATTTTAATAATGGTTTGGGCAATAATCGCCTGGAGGATAATACAACTTCTTTTAACTTCAAATATTTCTCATATCAATAATTACAATATTTTAATACAAAAGACAATCAATGGCTAAGAAAAAAAGTATTTTTGAATGTATTGAATGCGGATACAAAAGTGCAAAATGGATGGGCAAATGTCCTGCTTGCGGGAGTTGGGAAAGTTTTGTTGAAGTGAGTGAACAAAAAACAACTTCCAATTCAAAATCTCCTTCAAAAGTATTAAAATTTGATGAAATACAAAAAGATGAAATAACAAGATTTTCAAGTAACGATAAAGAGCTTGATTTAGTTTTAGGAGGAGGAATAGTCCCGGGAAGCCTTATTTTAATAGGCGGAAGTCCAGGGGTTGGAAAATCTACCTTAATGCTAAAACTAGCCGGAAATTTAGATAAAAAAGTGCTTTATGTAGCAGGAGAAGAAAGCCCCGGACAAATAAAAATAAGAGCCGAAAGACTTGGAATAAAAAACAAAAATCTTTTTATTATGCCTGAGATTGTAGTAGAAAATATCCTCGAAGAAATAAAAAAAGGCTATGATTTAGTTATTATTGATTCCATACAAACAATTTACTCAGAAAACATCACCTCAGCACCGGGAAGTGTAAGTCAGGTTAGAGAAGCTACATTTGAATTTATGAGAAGAGCAAAAGAATCACAAATCCCTATTTTTATAATCGGTCATATTACAAAAGAAGGCTCCATAGCAGGACCAAGAGTTCTTGAACATATGGTCGATACAGTTCTTTATTTTGAAGGAGATGCATCTAGAGAGCTTAGAATCCTAAGAGCATTTAAAAACCGTTTTGGCTCAACAAGTGAAATAGGTATTTTTGAAATGACACAAAACGGACTGGAAAGCGCTAAAAACCGCTCTTTTTTTTCCAAAAAAGCCCTTCCAGGAAGTGCAATAACAGTTCTTTTAGAAGGAACTAGACCTATTGTTTTAGAAGTTCAGGCACTAGTTAGTGAAAGTTACGGAGTTCCAAAAAGAAGCGCCACAGGATTTGATTTGCCAAGGCTTAATATGATTTTGGCATTACTTGAAAAAAAACTTGATTTACCTTTTAATCAATATGATGTTTTCATAAATGTCACAGGTGGGATTAAAATCAATGAAACAGCAGCAGACCTAGCTATAATCGCCGCTATTGTAAGCTCTTTTAGAAACAGACCTATTAGTAAAGAGAGCGTATTTATTGGGGAAGTCAGTTTAGTTGGAGATATTAGAGAAATTCCAGGAATTGACATAAGATTAAAAGAAGCGGCAAATTTAGGTTTTAAAAAAGCAGTGGCACCCAACAAATCAACTCTTGAATATTTAAAAACATTTGAAGTAAAAGAGGTGGAAAAACTTATTGAGTGGATGTAAAATCTATTATAAATTTTGCCCCATTTTCTGTATTTTCTACTTTTAGTTTTCCATTGTGATGCTCTTGAATAATAATTTTACTCATATAAAGTCCTAAACCTGTGCCGTTTTCTTTTGTAGTAAAATGAAAATCAAAAATTTTATCTTTAATATTTTCCGGTATTCCTCCGGCATTGTCTTCAACAATTATTTTTTTATCTTTTGTAATTATTTTTACAAATCCGTTTTTTATATTTTTTTTCTCAATTTCATCTACCGAATTTTTTATTAAATCTATTAAAACCTGCATAACCTCATTTTTATAAATATTTACACTCTCTTTACTTTCTAAATCGATTAACAGTTTTATATTTTTATTTTTTAAAATAACTTCTAAAATATTCATAACCTCTTTTACTAAATCATTAATTTTGATATTCTCTTTTTGTTTGTCTTTTTTAAAAAAACTTTTAAAATTATGCATTGTATCATACATATGTTTTACTATCTGATTAACTTCATTTATACAGTAGTCTATATCTTCAGACGTTAATTTATTATCTCTTTTTAAGATTTCTATATAACCGACTATAAGTGTAATAGCATTTAAAGGCTGCTGCCACTGATGGGTTATCATATAAATAGCCTCTCCCATTTGAGAAAGTCTTGAAGAAATTATTAATTTTTTATCTTTTTCTCTATTTTTAGCAACTTCTTCTTCTATTCTTTTTTGTAAAGTTTTATTTAATTCTTTTAATTCTTTTGTTTTTTCTTCTATCTCTTTTTCAAGTTTATTTTGTATATGTTCTATCACTTCTATCTCATTTTTGAGTAATTTTCTTGTTTTATATGCAAAATATATCATCATAAAAACAAATAAAATATTTATTAAAATAATTTTTTTTAAAAAATCTTCTTTAGCTTTAATAATTCTATCTATTTGAATATCAGCTCCTACAATATATTTCACTCCTTCTTTTGTCTGCATAGGTATTAAAATACTCTTAAACGTTCCCCATCTGTCAGTACTAACTTCATAAAAAGGATGATTTATTTTAAATATATTTTTAAGATTTTTTGTAGCTTCCGGATAATAAACCCAATAACTCTCTAAACTCTCCCCAGGCAAAGCAGAAGATGAAGTGAAATAAATTTTACCTTTTTTTTCTATCATAGAATAAAAATATCTAACACCCTCGTTTTTAGCAAGTTTATTAAGTTTTAATGTGTTGTTTATATCTTCACTTTTTGAAACGGCATCTTTTTTTACAGCTTTGTCAAAAAATTTCTCTCCTAAAACAAAAGAGGTATTTAATGCGGCAGAGCGTAACTTTGCTTCTATCTGATAATTATATTCATTTTCAAGAAGTTTATATGTAAAAACAGAAAAAGATATAAGTATTATAAAAATACCTACAAAAAGCATAATAAAAAATTTTCTTTTTAAAAAATAATTTCGTAACAATTCTTCTTTCAATCTTTAACCTTTTGTTGATAATAATCTTCTAAAAGTTCATAAGATTCTTTTACCCTTAAAAACTTTTTTTGATAAATTTTTTGAATAAGCTCCGGTTTGTTTCTATGTAAATCGGGATGATATTTTTTTGCTAATCTTCTATACTCTTTTTTAATTTTATCAAATTCATATATTTCACTAACACCAAAAAGCTCTAAGGCATTTCTTATTTTTGTAAGATACTCTTTAAGCGAGCCTTCTATGCTGAATTGTTTAGAGTAATTAAATTCATTTCTATCTGCCCTGAAGATTGTTTTATACCCCATCACAGAATATTTGTTAATTAATGCCGTAATAATATTTTTGGTATTTTCATTAAAAGATATAACCATTCTATCTTCACTCAAATCCAATAAATCAAGTAAAAAAAGTCCTTTAATATAATTGAAAACATTTTTTTTAGGATTTGCAAAAAGTATTTCAAACTCTTTGCTTGAGAGTTTATTTATAGTAATATAAACAGCATTTTCATCAAAAATAACCTGATGTTTTTTTATAACAATAATAACATCTTTTTTGTAATTTAACAAAAGTTTTTTATATGTATTTTCATCATTTTTATGTTTTTTATGTAAATTTGCAATTGAATTTACCAAAAGTTTATGATTTTTTATATTTTCTTCATCAAAATAGATTTTATAATAGTTATCTTTTATTTCAAGTCTATTAAAAGAGAGCCTTATAAACTGAATAAACCCTTTTATTTTAAATCTTGAATCAATAACAACTTTTATATTCTCATCTATTTTTATTTCAAGAATCTTTTGTATCATTTTTCCTCATTATTATCATTGAAGCTATTGGAAAAAGCAATTTCTTTTTTGTAACTATTTCATAACCTTTAAAATTTTTTAAAATATCCTCTTCACTTAAAGAATCAATACTTTTGCCAAGCAATTTATATTCCTGTTTCATTCCCACCATTGCACCTGCAATTAAAGGCACAATATTATTCATATACCACAAAATTAATTTTGCAAATATTGAATCACTCTTTACCATCTCAACAATAGCTAAATAACCTCCGTTTTTTAGGTGTTTGTCTATATTTTGACTGGCTTTTTTTATATCATCAAAATTTCTAAAAGCCATAAATGCAGTTATTAAATCAGCTTTTTCATCTATTATAAAATTTTCTGCCGTATCTTCAATAATTATAATTTCTTTATTCTCTTTTTTTAACTTTATATAAGGTCTTTCTTGAAATTGAATTTCAAAATTTTCTTCTTTAAATCTATCTTTTTTTAATTTTTCAACCATTACTTTTATCATCGCCATACTTGGCTCAACTAAATACATTTTATCAAAATTTAATCCCTTTGCCATTTCTCCTGTAGCAGATGCCAAATCAATTAAAATGCCGTTTTTTATATGTTTTTTAATATTTTTTATAAAAATTTTTCTCCAAATCTCTTCAATTCCAAAACTAACAATTTTTGTGGCTAAATCATATTTTTTAGCAAGTTTATCGTATATTTTAATGTCCATTAAGTTTTCCTATTATTCTTCATAAGGTATATTTTTATTTTTACAATATGAAATATATTCTTCATCTTTTAAAATATTATCACATTTTTCTTCAAACTCTTTTTTTACTCCGTTTAAATATTTTTCTTCTGCATCTAAATATTTATCAATTAATTCTATAAATCCTCTAAAACCTTTATTTTCATCACAAAGTCTATCAATAGTTTTAAAATCTAGTTCTCTATATTTAGCATTAAACAAAATTTTACTTTCATATGGGTTTGATTTTAATAAAATAAATCCTATTCCAAAAGATTGATTTAACCTTTGTAATTCATCTAAAAGATTATCATTTAATTCAAAAGCCACTAAATAAGCATAATTAGCCCAACTTGAATTACTTACAGCCTGAAAATATGCTTCTTTTAATTCATAATCTGTTTTTATTTCTCTTTTAAGTTCAAAAGAATACAAATTAAAAAATTTATTTTTATCAATAGTCTTTAAAAATTTACTACTTATTTTTGATTTTAATTTAATAAATTCAACTCCTACAATATCAGGATGTATCCATTTTTGGTTAGAATTTTTTTTTGATTCTTCATGATAAATAGTCTTAGATAGAATATTTATTGATTTCAAATATGTCACAAATAAAGGATGTAAGTCTCTTTCTTTATATTTTATTTTTTTATTATTTAGTAAAGAAGATTTTTCATTTTTAAAATTAAGTTCATTTTCATAATTAGAAAAATAATATAAATAACTTCCATTATTATTCTTAATTCTTTTTACTCTATTATCATTTTTTCTAATAAAATCTCCCAATGTTGCAGATACAGTAGCATCTGGTGTTTTAGTCTCAAACTTTGCTAAATCATTTTTAATAATAAAATCACAAACTTCTTTATGATTCATAAATTTTTTATTATCTCTTAATGTTTTTAAAATTGCTTCTTTTATAGTCATCATCTCCCCCACAAAATCAAATCATCTCTTTTTTCAACATGCAAAACTTCTATATCATCATTTGATTTAAAATTTTCTAGGCTATTTATTTTAGGAGAGATTATAAAAACTTTCCAGTCAACAAAATTTTTAATTTCATTATAAAGTTTTTCTCCGCCTTCAACCATAATAAAATTATATTTTTCAAGCAAATCAAGATTATCTCTTATAAAAACTTTTCTTCCAGGAACATTAAAAATCGGAATTGTTTTATCAAAATTTTTATGTTTAGAATAGATTAAAATATCTGGATTTTTACCATTTATTCTTCTTGTATCAAGTGTTGGTCTGTCAATTCTTACGGTATTTCCGCCAATTACAAGCAAATCTATTTTATCTCTAATTTGATGCACCCACTCTAGTGAAGCTTCGCTGCTTATATATCCGCCTGTAATTACTCCGTTAAGAGTCTGGGCTAATTTAAAAAAAATAAATCTTTTTTTATTCCATTTGATAAAAGGCTCAATCAAATCAAAACATCTTTTATCATTTACTACTTTAACTTCAATCCCGGCATTTTTTAATATTTCCACTCCACCGCTGTGAGAGCTGATAGGGTCAAACCAGCCAATACTCACTTTTTTAGGTTTCAAGATTTTAAGCAAATTGGCACAAGATGGGGTTTTACCTATATGAGAACAAGGTTCAAGCGTCACTGCCATAACAGCATCATTAAAAAAATTATTATGATTTTTGATTAAATATTCGTGAATTTCACTTGAAGATTGAAGAAGCGGAGTTTTATGAAAAGCTCTAAACGCTTTCCACAAAACATTAACTTCTGCATGTGGCTCTCCCGCTTTTTTATGTGCAGCTACAAAAAGTTTGTTATTTACTATTAAACTAGCTCCAACCGCCGGATTTGGATATGTTAAAAACTGATATTTCCAAGCCTCATTTATAGCCAAATCCAATAAATACATTTATTTATCTTTAAAAGAGTAAGTATTCCAGTCTACGAAAGTTTTGGCTTTTTTTATTTTCTCAAAAGAAACTTTTTCTTTTCCAATTTGGGCAACTTCCCCGTCAAAGCTTTTTAGCATTCCTTTTAATTTTTTACCATCATTTGTAGTAACTTTTACATTTTCGCCTATACTTTTTTCAAAATGCTCTTTTTTTGTAAGCTTTCTCTCAATTCCTGGTGAGCTTACTTCTAAAAAATATTTATCGTTTAACGGCTCTTCAATATCAAAAATAGGAGACAAAAGGTTATTAATAGCCGCACACTCACTAAGAGTCACACCACCTGGTTTTGTAATATAAACCCTAAAAAATTTATTGTCTCCTTCTTCCGTTATTCCAATATCATAAAGTTCACATCCGTTATCTTCAACTATATTTTTAATTACTTCATTCAGTTTCATTGTTACCCTTTATTTTTGCAAATAAATCTTCCATTTTATTTTCTTGTTCTAACAATTTATCAAAAGTAAATGTAAGATTTGGAGCTCTAAACCAACCTGTAGCTTTTAAAGTAAAATTTTGAATATATCCTTTTGCCTGTCTTAGTTGTTTAAGAGATTCTTTTTGTTCATCTTTATTTAAATAACTCTTTTCAAGATACACTTTTGCATCGCTTCCATCACGAGAGCAGACAACATCAACAACACTCAAAGAATTTATCCTATTATCATTCATCTGAGCTAAAACTTCGGGAATTATCTCTTTTAAAATTGATTCTTTTCTTTGGACTTTAATACTTTTGCCCATTTAAATCCTTTTTTTATTAATTATAGCAAAATTTTAAGGAAAGTTTAAGAAAAAGGAGGAATTATTCAAAAAAAGCTTTTTCTTCTACTTTTTGATAAGTTTCTAATACATCACCTGCTTTTACATCATTATAACCCTCAACCATAATACCACACTCAAAGCCTTTACCGACTTCTTTTACATCATCTTTAAATCTTTTAAGACTGGCAAGTTTAGAATCATAAATAACAACACCATCTCTAATAATCCTTACCAAATCGCCTCTGTGAACCATTCCGTCAATTACATAACATCCGGCAACACTTCCAATTTTTGGAACACTAAACACATCCCTAACTTCCACTGTAGCAGTTACGGTTTCTTTCACTTTTGGCGTCATAAGACCACTTAAAAATTCTTTGATATCATCAATCAAATCATAAATAATTGAATAAGTTCTAATCTCAATTCCCTCTTGTTTTGCTTTGTTTTTAGAACCTGTTGTAGGACGGACATTAAAACCTAAAATAACAGCATTTGGTTCAGTTGCTTTTGCCAAAATAACATCATTTTCTGTAATCGCCCCAACATCACTATGTAAAATATCAACTTTTACCTCTTCATTTTTAAGTTTGGCCAAGCTTCCTTTAATAGCTTCAACGCTACCTTGAGTATCTGCTTTTATAATTACCGGAAGTTTTTTAAGCTCGCCTTCAAGTATCATTTTTTGTAAATCTTCAAGAGTTGCTTTTGTACTTTTTGATTTTTCTCTTTGATCCATATAAGTTTTCCATTTATCCGCTGTCTCTTTTGCTTCTTTATCACTATTTACACTGATAAGAACATCTCCAGCATTTGCAGATTCATCAAATCCTGTGATTTCCGCAGGTTCTCCTGGAAATACTTCTTTTTTAGGTTTTCCTAAATCATCAATAATAATTCTTACTCTTCCGTATGTTTTTCCGCATACAAAGCTATCTTGTTTTTTAAGTGTTCCATTTTTGACAATAATAGTAGCTACAGGACCTTTACCTTTTTCTATTCTACTTTCTATTATAATTGCTTTTGCCGAACATTTAGGATTTGCCGTAAGTTCCATCATTTCAGATTGAAGTAAAATAGTTTCGAGCAATTCATCTATTCCTTCCTCGGTTTTGGCAGAGACATAAACAAATTCATACTCTCCACCCCATTCAACAGGCATAATACCCATTTCAGAAAGCTGAGATTTAACCAAATCAGGATTGGCATTAGGTTTATCCATTTTATTTACCGCTACAATAAAAGGAACATTAGCCGCTTGTGCATGTGCAATAGCTTCTTTTGTTTGAGGCATAACACCATCATCCGCTGCCACTACAATAATAGCAACATCCGTAACTTCCGCCCCTCTTGCTCTCATTTCCGTAAAGGCTTCATGTCCGGGAGTATCTATAAAAGTAATTTTTTGTCCATTTTTTTCAACCATATATGCACCTATATGTTGGGTAATACCACCCGCTTCTTTTGCTGTTATTCTACTATTTCTAATTTTATCAAGCAGACTTGTTTTCCCATGGTCAACATGCCCCATAATCGTTACAATAGGAGGTCTTTTAGTATTATTATTTTCTTCCGGACATTTTTCATCATATTTTTTTATATAATCAAATTCAGCCAAAGGATCATACATTTTAGCTTCTATTCCAAATTCTTCCGCTAAAGTTTCTATATACTCTTCACCTAAAAAGTCATTTTTATCTCTTTCTTCTCCAAGTTCAGCTAAAGCATTAATCACTTCTTCCAAAGGCTTTTTAACTGCTTCAGCAAATTCATAAACCCTTACTTCTTTAGGGATTTTTATAGCACTAATCTCTTCAGTTATTTTCTTTTTCTTTCTTTTCTTTTTAATTTCACCTTTTACAATTATGCTTTTAGTCTGTTTTTTTCTTCTTGCTTGTTGTTGTTTTTTTACCTCTTTTTGATTTTCTATTTGTGTTTTTGTCTGAACTTTTGTTTCTTTTTCTTCATCCATAGAAATATCATTAAAATATAAATCTAAAAGCTCTACTTGATTTTCTTCAATAATATCCATTTCCGCCAAATCAACATTGATATTAAGTTCTTTTGCTTCTTTTTTAGATTGAATTCTTTTAGGCTGTGGCTTTCTCTTTTTAACCGGTGCTTTTATTTCTGCTTTTTCTTCTTTTATAGATTTTATTTCCTCTTTTTTTTCTTCTAATTTAACTTCTTTTTGAGGCTTTTGGGCCTGTTTTATAACAGTAATACCTTTTTGGGTTTTTTTAACCAAATCATTAAAAGAGGAACGCCTTTTTCTTTTTGGTTTTGTATCTTCTTTAACTTCTTTTTTTGTTTCCTCTTTAACTTCTTTTTTTATTTCTTCTTTTTTATTATCTTTTTTGAGATATTCGTCTATTTTTACAGCATCCATAGGATCAATCCCACTTCTTATGGAAGCTTTTATTCCTAATTCTTTTGCAATTTCCATTACTTCTTTTGATTTTAAACCAAGTTCCTTCGCAACTTCTGAGATTTTTAATTTCAAGTATACTCCTTATTTTAATTTAAATGTGAAATGGAAAAAGAAAAATTAATTCTTTTGCCTTTTCTTTTTTTAGATTACATTTTTTTGATATATAATTTATAAATTTTTTCGTTTTTATACATTCATTACATACATAAAAACTTCTACCTT
>JALUWM010000043.1 GCA_027019465.1 Campylobacterales bacterium | reverse complement strand
GATATAAGAGCTTATATCAGATACAAATTTTAATAAGTTTTTCTTATAACTTCCCTTTTGGGAAGCAAAATTAATGTTATTTTAATATAATTAAACGGTAAAAACACAAAAGGAGTGTAGATGTCTAAGATTATAGACTTAAAAAGAAGAAGCTTTTTAAAAGGCTCAGCTGCAGCGGCAGTCGGTGTTTCTTTAGCATCTACAAACGCATTTGCTCTTAGTCCTTATGAGGATGCGTTAAACGCTAAAGAAAAGAAAGAAGAAGAAGTCAAAAATGCCGTATACACACCTTCTGTATGTGGAATGTGTGTTAATATGTGCGGTATTGTCGCAAGAAATGTTAACGGTAAAGTTACAAAAATAGATCCAAATCCACTTTACACAAAAAGCAGAGATTTTATGTGTGCAAGAGGAAATGCAGGAATAGCGGCTCAATACGACCCAGATAGAATTACTAAACCTTTAATAAGAGTTGGTGAAAAAGGTGAAGGGAAATTTAGAGAAGCTAGCTGGGAAGAGGCATTTGATTTTATTTCAAAAAAAATGATAAAAATTTTAGAAGAAGAAAAAGACAACAGAAGTACATTTATTATGGGTGCTGGTGCATCTACAGGTAACTTCGGAGACCCTATATTTGCAAACCTTGTAAATGGAATTGGAACTAGTTGTTTTATTGACCACTTTACAACCTGTTTTGCTCCTTCATTTATGGCAAATAAAATGACTTTTGGAAGCTGGGGACAAGCTGATTTTCAAAACACAAAATATATCCTAAATCTTGGTGCAAACAGAGCCGAAGGTATCGTAACACCTGATACACTCGATTTATTCAGAAGAACTCACGGCAGAGGTATAGAAAAAATGGTCTATATTGATGTCAGATACACAAACACTGTTTCTCACGCCGATGAATTTATTCCTATTAAACCAGGAACCGATTTAGCTTTAATGCTTGCAATGATTAATGAAACAATCAAAAACGGATACCACAAAACTCCGTATAAAGCAGACTATATAGCAAAATATGTAGAAGGAATTGATGAACTTGAAGATTTCTTCTTAAACGGTGAGGGAAAAAATTATACTCCTGAATGGGCAGCAAAAATTACTGAAATTCCAGCAGCCACAATTAAAAGACTTACAAAAGAATTTAGCGACGCAGCAGAAAAATATAAAGGTGCGGCAAACTGCTACAGAAGTAGAAAATCAACATGGTATTATCAAGATTATGATTTCAGACGAGCTCAGGCAATATTCAATTCAATCCACGGAACAGTAAACAGACCTGGAGGTATTTTACTTGGACGAGGATTAAAACTTGATAGTTATGAATATGAAGATTATCCAATTTATGATAATGCAAGAACAAGAATTGATATAGCCACAATTCCAAAAGGCTCATATCCACTGGCAAACCCTACAAAAGGTTCTTGGGCAATTTTAAGAGACCATGTATTGGATATTAATACAAGATGGCATAAAGCCGGAAGACCAAGACCAGATGCTAATGGAAATTACAAAGGGCTAAAACCTGGTGAATATCCTGTAAGAGGAGCATTTTTTTATAAACAAAATCCAATGCAATCAGTACCTGAATATAAAAAAACTGCTGAATTTATGAAAAGTATGGATTTAGTTGTCGTAATTGATATTATAGGAAATGATACGGCATTTTATGCAGATGTTATTTTACCTGATACTGTATATCTTGAAAGAGAAGATTTAGTTAAAAGATTTAACATTAAACAACCTATGATAGCATGGAGAAGCCAGGTATTAAAACCTATGGGTGAAACTAAAAATATTTATGAAATATCCAAAGGAATTGCTAAAAGAATTCAAAAACCTTTTGCTGCAATTACATTTAAATATACCTGGGATGAAACAGGCTTTAAAGAGCCTTTACCAAAAGATTTTGATTTAGCTAAATATCTAAATGATGACTTTACAATTAATGTTCAAAAATTAAAACAAGATATCAATAATCCTAAACTTGTTAAAGACATTTTAGCCCATGCAAGCGAAGATGATTTAGATATTCAAAGCTTTAAATTAACAGCAGGATTTGAAAAAACACCTCACGAATTTAATGTAGAAACAATGAGCGAACTTTACGGAAAAGAAGCTGCAAAAGTAGGACAAGAGTGGGGAGTTTATTGGCCTGGTATGGAAAAAGCGGTAAAAGACCCTGCACTTGATGAAAAATATAAATCTTATAAAAAAGATGTAAATGACAAACACGAACTTATTTATGATTTATATGAAAAATATTCAGCTCTTCCAAAAAATTATTATATCGTTCCTAAAAAAGGAAAATATATAAGGGTAGTTCTAAAAGAGCTTGAAGGTAAAAAATTCAAAAATCCTATTACAGGACAAGAAGAAACTCTAAGAGGTATTCCTATGTGGAGAGATTCTCTTTACAAAAATCCTGATACTGATAAAAATGAAGTAAGAATAGTACTTGGAAGACACGCATATTTTACTCAAAGTGCTGATCCAAACAACTATTTACTACTTGATTTAATGAACTATAACTATTTATGGATTAATGATGAAGTAGCAAAAAAACTTGGTCTTAAATTTAAAGATGAAGTAGAACTTATAAATGAAGCTGGAACTACTGAAAGAGCAAAAGTTTATCCTACAAAAAGAATAAGAAAAGACACAGCTTTTATAGCCACAGGATTTGGTTCTCAATCAAGTATGCTGACACTTGGCTATAAAAACGGTATTTCTCAGGCTATTATTTGTAAAAATGCAATAGACCCTATTATAGGTTCTTCAAGTATGAATGAAACTATCGTAAAAATAAGAAAGGTGTAACAAATGGCTAATTATGCAATGGCACTGGAATATCAAAACTGTATTGACTGTAGAGCCTGCGA